>JAGCDD010000236.1 GCA_017651345.1 Bacteroidales bacterium
ACTAAAAACAAACAACATTATGAAATTTTTTGACAGGGACAACGAAATCAAGACCTTACAGGAGATTAACGAAAGGTCAAAGGATAATGCGCAGTTGACGGTGATTACCGGCAGACGGCGCATCGGGAAAACTTCGCTCGTTTTGAAGGCTTACAAAGACATTAATTACCTGTACTTTTTCATCTCAAAAAAGGCGGAAACTGAACTTTGCGACGATTACTCAGCCGAAATTTTAAGGAAACTCAACATCAAAATCCCCGGCAAAATCACAAGGTTTTACGAACTTTTTGAGTATTTGGTGCAACTTTCCAAAACACAACACCTTATAATTTTCATCGACGAATTTCAAGAATTTTTGCGAATCAACCCTTCCGTATATAGCGACATCCAACGGATTTGGGACATCAACAAAGCCGATGCAAAACTCAACCTGATAGTCTGCGGCTCGGTAAATTCGCTGATTAACAAGATTTTCCGCGACAACAAAGAGCCTCTTTACGCACGTCAGACCGCCCTTATGCGCATCAACCCGTTTGAAACTTCGGTACTGAAAAACATAATGGCAGAATATCATCCCAACTACGACAAAGAAGACCTGTTGGCATTGTATCTATTTACAGGCGGTGTACCAAAATACGTGGAATTATTAATTGACAATCAGTCGTTTACAAAAGAACGAATGATTAATAATATCCTAAAACCCGAATCAATTTTTCTTTCGGAAGGCAAAAATCTTTTGATAGAGGAGTTTGGCAGGGACTACGGGATATATTTTACGGTGCTGTCCAAAATTTCGTGCGGTGTAAATTCGCGCACCGAAATTGAGGCTGAAATCGGCAAGGAAATCGGCGGCTACCTCTCAAAACTCGAAAACGACTACGGCCTCATCGAAAAGAAACAGCCGCTCTTTGAAAATTCGCCCAACAAAAACGTCAAGTATTTCATAACGGACAATTTTCTGAATTTTTGGTTTCGTTTTGTGTTCAAATACAACTACTTGCTCGAAATCAACTCGCACGACAAGTTGAAAGAAATCATCCTCCGCGACTACAATGTTTTTAGCGGAATGATGTTGGAAAAATACTTTATGCAAAAGTTGATGGAAAGCGGCGCATACACCCGACTCGGCTTTTGGCGCGACCGCCGTGGCGAAAACGAAATCGACATCATCGCCGCCGACGAACTCTCGCAAACCGTCTCTTACTACGAAGTAAAACGCCAAAAATACCGCACCAACCTCGAAATCCTCCGCACAAAGGCAGCCGCTTTCCGGCAAGCAACCAAGGAGTTCAAAGGTTTTCAGGAAGGATTCGAGGCATTGGGGATGGAGGAAATGTGATGTTTCCTTTTGAGTTGCACGTTTTTTTCGGACGCGGCTCAACGCAATATTTTTTTATTATTTTGGGGGTGAACTGAGGAGGAGACGAAAACCGAGGTTGTCGCCGCGATAGTTAGGCTTGCTGATGCCACGTCTGCTACAGTAGTAGGAATCAGTGTTAAACGCCCCACCACGCATAACGCGCTCCTCTCCCGAAGAGGGTCCCAATGGATTGTTAGACGGACTATTGACATAGTAGTCATATTGATACCAATCCCAACACAATTCCCAAACGTTGCCTGACATATCATACAAACCCAACTCATTGGATTTCTTTTGTTTGACAGGCATATCCACGTCCTCGTTAAGGGTACGATTTGCATCAGATAAATCGAAACAACCATACCACGCAACATCAGCCAATTTATTACTACCACTATATTTATAGCCATTGCTCTTATTTCCACCCCTTGCCGCATATTCCCATTCAGCTTCAGTTGGCAAACGATAACCGTTTTTTGAAAAATCAGCCTTTACATCAGCACTTATAATTTGCTTGCAGTCATCATATTTGATATTCGTTATAGTATAAACCTTTGGCTTGTTTTCCAACTCACTAAGTTTGTTACAAAACATCACGGCATCATACCAACTTACACTCTCAACAGGATAATCGTCGCCTTTCGAGCTAAAAACACTCGGATTGTTGCCAATTACCGCCTTCCATAACCCTTGTGTAACTTCCGTTTCACCAATGTAAAAATCATTAATAAAAACATTATGAATAGGCTTTTCATCATTGTAGCCTTCATTCGACCCCATATCAAACGAACCACCCGCAACCGAAATCATATTAAAAGTTATACCTTTAATTGTAATAGGTAAAAGCAGTTGGTCGAATACACTAAGTTGTTCTTGTTCATCATATATGTTGTTTTCAACAAAAGCAAACTTTTCTTCAAAAATAATATGCATTCTATATTCCACTCCTCCTACTACAAAATCAGGAATAACAATTTCAAGCGGACGGCATTGATCTACATAAAAACGTATAATGCCACCATGATTAGGCATAAAGTCAATAATTATCCTGCCTGTTATAATATTTTTCCCGACATAAGCATTACCAACAACATCCATTTTGTCAAGAGGTAAATTTGATGTCACAATTAATCGAGAATTCAAATTATTATTATTGTCGGTGGTACATTCCCTACTAATTGTAGGGAAGTCAAACGGCTCACCATCCACTCTTAACACCTGACAATAGCAATTAATACCATATAACAGTGTTATCACTGTAAATAATATATGTTTCATAAAAAATAAATTAATTTAAATTCATACATTACGTTAACAAGCAACATTATGCGTCATTTTGTAATTTAATATCTTTCCACAATGCAAAAGACAAATATGTATTCATTTATTTTCGTGTAAAATAGCCAGGAGCTTTGTGTCCCTCATCAATACGAGCAAAATTTTTGTCATAATTTCTTTTAGCACCATCACATTTCGTTTTTTTTCCACCAACAAGTTTTACACAACCGCTAAAAATTGCATCCGATTTTTTTACACTGCTTGTATTCCAATCATTTCCAACATAAATTGTTTTAAGGTTAAAACAATTAGCAAACATACATTCCATATCTGTAACATTCCTTGTATCAAAACTGTGGATATCAAGATTCGTAAGACAACGGCAATCGGAAAACATTCCATGCATATTTGTAACTTTTGCTGTATTGAAATTGGTGACCTCAAGGATATTAATTTGACGACAATTACAAAACATTAAGTTCATATCTTCAACATTCATTGTGTAAAATTTACTAACATTAAGACTCGTGAGATTGCGACAATCTGCAAACATCCCACTCATATCTGTTACGTTTACAGTATTAAATCTTTTAACGTCAAGACTATCTATACTGCAACAATTATAAAACATTTCGCTCATATCTGTAACATCAGCAGTATTAAACTTGCTAACATCCAAACACGTAAGATTACTGCAATCATAAAACATTCTGCTCATATCTGAAACATTTTCTGTATCAAATTTACTGACATCGAGACTCGTTAGTCCACTGCAACCATAAAACATAGACCCCATATCTTCGACATTCCATGTATTGAATTTGCTAACATCGAGACTCGTTAGTCCACTGCAACCATCAAACATACCACCCATATCTTTGACATTCCTTGTATTGAATTTGCTTACATCGAGACTCATTAGACCTCTACAATCAGCAAACATATACCCCATATCTTCAACATTCCTTGTATTAAATTTGCTTACATCGAGACTTGTTAAACCTCTACAACCAGAAAACATACACCTCATATCTATAACATTGCCTGTATTAAACATACTGACATCTAGACTCATCAGACTACTGCATCCATAAAACATATACTCCATATCACTAACATTCCCTGTTTTAAACTTGCTAACATCAAGACTCGTCAGACTACTGCATCCATAAAACATATAACTCATATCTATAACATCCTCTGTATTAAGATAATCACTAATGTATTTAATCGAAGTAAGATGCGTACAATTTTTGAACCATGAATTACAGTTTCGTGGTTTAAAATTTTTAAACGATTGGTCAAATACGACTTCCGTTATCTTATCTTTAACCAACTCCCATTCTGGTTTATCTTCTGTTCTCAGGCCATACGCTTCATTGGGTTTATTCGTGTCATAATAAAATGTCAAAGTACCATCTTTTAAAACAGCATAGGGTACAAGCGGAGAAGGCAAAAAAGGCATAGAAGTGTTATTTTCGTAAATAATATGTAACTCATATTCCGTTCCTCCTACTACAAAATCAGGAATAACAATTTCAAGCGGACGGCATTGATCTACATTAAAACGTATAATGCCACCATGATTAGGCATAAAGTCAATAAACATCCTGCCTGTTTTAATTAATTTTCTTACATAAGCATTACCATCAACATCCACTTTGCCAAGAGGTAAATTTGATGTCACAATTAATCGAGAATTTAAATTATTATTATTGTCGGTGGTACAGTCACTCCAAATCTTAGGGGAGTCAAACGGCTCTCCTTCTACACGTAATGTCTGACCATGACAGTTAGCACAATACAATAATACAATAAATGCAAATAGAAGATGTTTCATCATCAAAAAAGATTTGTTAATTGTTCGTTTGTGATTTTTTCGGGTAACCAAATTCTTGCCAAAATCTGAGGATTTGCTTTGTCCCGCAGATTCAATACCAAAGTCAGCCACCCTTTGTCATTATATGTCTGAGAGTTATAGTCTTGATGCACATTGATATAATAAATGCCGTCATAAACGGAATCAGGGTTTTGGTGTGCAGTAATCTCAGGAGTTCCAAATTTTACATTCAACCACGAATTGTTGTAAAAAACTAACTGCAAATCGTCCAAATACTGCCGCAGTTTCTTAATTGTAAGATCATAGTAAGTTCTATCCAAATAAATGCGCAACTCATTGCCCAAACTATTCGGAGTTTGTGTAACAGCCTTCTTGCCAACAATGCAATAACCTTCGGGGTCATAGATTTTACGCAGATATTCCATATTTTTAACATTGTAGGCATTGCTCAACTGATACAGCATCATCTTAATAATCTCTTTGGTCGTGTCGTCCACTACCCTATTGCCCGTTTTAAAATTGAG
>JAGCDD010000020.1 GCA_017651345.1 Bacteroidales bacterium
GATTGCTGCCCGAAAAACATGTTGTAGGCATTGTTTTTTAACACAAAACAACCTTACTAAATACCGTAACGCTCTACCATATCTTTGGCTGCACCCATTGCTGCATCCATATTGTAGTATTCCCAATCGGTGAAACGCCCTGTCATATAGAAATTTAAGCCAGCAAGAGCGTCTTTCAATCCTGAAATCATAGCGCGAGTATTGCCGCTCTGAATGGGATATGTATATTTGGTGTATTCGTGGGTGATATAATGCGGATTAAGCGGCATACGGCTGAGGTTTGCAAGTATCTCATCCTGCGATACATAGTCGGTAAACTCAACTGTTGCCGAAAGGCGTTTCATTCTATTGTTGGTAGACGAAAAATTACCCGTGCAAATAATACGGTGAGCAAGATACTTGTCGCTCGGCAAGTAAATCCACGAATAAGGATTACGGTCTATTTCGCAAAAAACAGAAGTTGTTCCATGCCAATCCAACTGTTCGATTTCAGAGGCAAATGGTTCTATCTCTTTAATTTTTAACACATTGCAAATATCTTTGATATTACCGCAAAAAACTACAACGTCGAAATTCTCACCATTGATTTTCCAACCTTTTTTGGTGCGCTCTATCAAAGATATATCTGTATTGTATTGAATATCTGCATTTTCTGCTAACTTATCGGCAAGATATTGCGAACCACCTTCGCGTTCGTACCAAAATTTGTCGTGTACAAAATCGTTTTCTCTGGTATGGTTAAAATTGTTGTAGAGCATTTCGGCACACGACGGCATTGGCAATTTGCCTTGAAGCCAATCGATTGAAATTTTTTTGAGATTTGTACGCCAAATTTTTTCGTTATATGGCTTAAAATAAAGATTGTAGAGCGTTGAACCAAAATTCCAACGGAGAAACTCCTCAAAATTTTTGGGCTGACGACGGTGATGGCTACGCTGCATTTTAAGCACATCGGCTATAAAAGCATCTTGCAACTCTTTTTTGAGCATATACACGTGGTTTTCAATAGGATAAGGAACTCCATCTACCCACGACGTGCGATGAACAAACATACTGTGTTTTTCGGGATGAGTAACCTCACCATTTTCGAAAAACACAGTAGAATTCCGCTCTGTTTTGATAAAATCTTTATCTAAGTTGAAAATTTGCTCAAAAAAATTCATTACATCTTGCCTCTTAGTATTAAAAACATGACCTCCACAGATATGGAAAAGGCTGTTTTCAACATTTTTGCATCGGATTAAACCGCCGGGCACGCTTTCACGTTCAAAAATTTTTACGCTGTAACGGTCGGAAAGAAGACGGTTTACGGTAAGTCCCGAAACTCCGGCTCCAATTATTGCAAGTTTTTTCATAGGTCTAAGAGTTGGATGTAAATTGTTGTTTTATATTAGTTTACACTTTTTAAAGTTCCCGCTTCGGGGTAATAAACCGCCTTAAAATTGGGGTCTTGCATTAATGTAGATGGCAAATATCTTACCAAACCCATTTGATTGATGTTGATAACCTTCTGCGAAATAACTCCGCCGTTTTGAATAATTTTTACACGGGCATTGGCTGGAGTAAGATAAGCAAAACCTTTTGATGGAGGAGTGATCTTGTTTTTACGCATCATACTAACTTGATTTTCAAAGAATTGCTCTTCCAACGAATTTTCCTTCAAATTGGTAACATCGATGTTAACTGGCTCACCACGCAAACTGCTTTTGGGTTGCACGCCATATTCGGGCGAAAATTTGAAAAGTATTGTTTGATAGTGCGCTACATTGTCGGGAACATATTGAAACTGATAAGTTCTATATATCTTGATTTTTTTACCAACGAACATACTCATATAACTGTCTTCCAACTTGTTGAGTTGTTCTACCATATATTTAAGAGCATCGCCTTCGGGTTGAGTTTTGGTGTCAGCCTCGCCAACGAGCAATGCGTTGCGGTCGTCACGAAGTATAAATATTTGATTAGCAAGTTCTTGTGCCTGTTCATCAAACGATTTGCGAATAATCTGCTTGTTGTTGGTGGGCACGGCAGTAAAAATTGAGTCGGCATCCACCACATGCAAAACTGTATCAAAAACCGTTTCGTAGCGATTGACATTCATATTCAATTTGTTGAAACCGCTTTTTGCACTAAGGTTGTCGTCGTTTTGCGAAAAATTATGTATCTCGTTGTAATACTGCGAATTTGACACATAATCGGTATTAGCATTTACACTTTCGATAAAACCTTCGGGAGTAAAGTTTATTTTGCAAGGATAGTTGCTCTCCACCACAAAAGTACGTGCCGAATCTTTTACAGGGAAAGTAGAAATCTCAGTATCACCGATATACCAAACGCTGGAATTTTCGTTAATTACATCATCGGTGCCGAGATATTTGTGAGCGTAAACCGAATACGGACCTTTAACCGAAATTTCGTTTACAGCCGTAACCTTTACCGAAACCACTGTTTTGGGCAGCGAATATACAATCGGGTTGTTTTTTACAGTGCGTACATCGTTGATATTCTCAACGTTGACAAAAAGTTTCTGACTTCCACCGCACGAAACCAAGGCGGTGAGCGCTAATAAATAATAGAGTTTTTTCATCTTTCAAAAATAGATTACAGTTAGTTTACGACTGCAAAAATAACAAATTTTTGAAATTACCGCTTATCAATCGGATAATCTTCGGGATTGTTGATATAGTCTTGCGGGTCGGCAAGTTCTTTGGCTTGCTGCATCATTTGCTCTAATTTTTTAGCCTCAGCCTCTTCAAGTTGCTCATAGTTTTCGGGTTTGCCATCCACGTATTTCACCTTCTTGAATTTTTTTGTATCGGCATCGTAAACAGTCCATTCACCAACTGGCAATCCGTTTTTGTAATTACCAGACATAATGGTATTTCCATCAATATCATATTTGGTATACTTGCCTTCCAACTTGTCGTTGTGATAAGTGGTTTCAAACACGGGCTGCATAGTTTCGTAGTAACGTTTCCAAGTGCCCTCGCGCACGCCGTTTACATAAATAATCTCCTCGGCAGGAAATCCATAATCATAATAAGTGGTTTGTTTTCCGTCTTTTACGCCGTTTTTGTAAATCTCTTGCGAAACCACAATTGTGTCGTTTTTAAGATACTGCCAAATGGAATCCTTTTTTTGATTGTGGTAATAACCCATGGCAATTATAGAACCCTCCTCGTCGTAAAGTATAGCTGAGGCATCGTTGTAATCCGAAAAATAAAGGTGCGCACTTAGTCCGCCAGTGCGTTCGTGAAAACGATAATAATCACCCAAAGGCTTGCCATCAACATAATTAATCTGAGTTTTGCGGTTGCCGTTGCGATATTTTTCTATCCAAACGCCTTGCTTTTTTCCTGCTATATCGGTTTGATTAGTAGGACCATTGTAAAAAGCGAGACTCTTGCCCACAACTTTTGGAGCCTCAAAATATTCGGGATGAATCAAGCGGAGAAAAATTTCGGTGGTGTCGCCATAAATTTTTGCAATCATCTCACCGTAATCTTTGGCAGTATTATTATCGCCGTTGTTGTAATAGCGTGTTTGATACGAAGTTAAAGTATCTTTTAATTGATTCATTTGCGACGAAAACTCGTTGAAAAACTGTTTTTCGCGGTCTTTGCTAACAGCGGTAAAGATTGAACGTTGAGCAATTTTTAACTGCGGCTCCTTACCTGAGGCAAGATACTGACCAAATTGCGAAAGTCCAACATAATAGAATCCCTTAGGATTCGACGAGTTAGATGCGTTATATTTTTTTGCATTAAGGATACAGTTTTCAAAATCCTGTTTGTTATATAATTCCGCAATTTTGTCCATTTTCTTGTCTTGTGCGCTCAGCGATGCGGAAACCACTAACAACAAGGCAGTTATAAGATGCTTTTTCATTTCGTAATAAATAATTTATGAGTAAATATTTTGCCGCCACAATTTGCTTTTATAACGTATAATCGTTGGCTGTAATTGTCGAGAGAGTATTCTGATTTATGATATTTTGGTTTTGTTTGCAAAACAATGCGGCCCGTCAAATCGCAAACCAAAAGATTGTCGATTTTTTTTGAAGATTCAACAATTATTTTGCCGTTGAAACAATGGGCATTAAAATAAACTTCATCGTTACCATCAACAGACAATGGATAATTTGCAAAACCGCTATTAAGCATAAAATCAAGGTTTACAAGTGTATCGTTTTGAGTTGCAATTATTTGATTTGTAGATTCATAACCATTGGCATAAACAGTAAACTCATATAGACTGTCGGGCGGAAGATAACGAAAATAATAACCGTCAGCATTTGTAAAAACAGTAGAATATGAGTGGTCTTTATCCAAAACTATTACCTCGGCATTATCAACAGCTTTGCCGTAAATATCTGTTACTCGACCTGTTACACCGTGGAGACTTTCGCCAATCAAATTGATTAGCGACTCTCGGTTTTTGCTCCAATATTCATCCAATAAGTCGGGAGGAAGATTATAAACATTTGATAATTCGATAGTTATTTCGCGGCAACGGTGAAAATAATTCATATAATCTTGCCGTCCGCCTGCAATTTTGTACCAATCGCTGCCAAACACATAACCATTTGGCGCAATGTTGCTTAGCATATACTCAGGGTCAATTTTGTGAGTAGCATCAACATAACGGCGACAGATATGCTCAAACCAAGAATTATCGGGCAAAGGCAGTTCGTTGGCATAAAAACTATCCCAAGGATAATTAAGCAGTTCGTCGCCGGCGTGCAAATTGGCTGCAATCCCAAAATAATGTTTCTTTGCAAAATCCATCATTGCCTTAACTTCGGGCTGATAAAAATCAAATTCAGGTTCGGTTATAGTAGGGAAACTTCGATTCAAATCTTCGCCATTGGCATTATAACGTGTAGAAAGTGTAACGCAATTATTTCCACCGCGATACACACCGTCGGGATTGGCAAGGGGATTGATATAGATTTGGATATTATCAACAAGCCAAGTTATATAATCACTTGAACCATAATTATTTAACAGATAATCAATAAGACGAAGCATAAGATTAAAACCGCAAAGCTCATCGCCGTGAATGGTAGAAGAATAAAAAAATTCTGGTTCGCTAAATTCTTCATCTTCAACATTATCCGAAATTTTCACAGCCAAAAGTTTGCGATTATGAACGCTCTCCCCTATCTCGATAAGTTTGCAAATATCAGAATGTTGCGCGGCAAAACGTTCCATCATTTGCAAATAAACATCGTAACTTGGATATAAATCAAAACCATCCATCTGAGCAATGTCGTCTGCCACAAAACCGTCATCAGTTTGAGCATACAAACCACTACTCATCAACAAGATAGATAGTATAAGCACAATTTTTTTCATCTTAATCTCAATAACGTGCTAATATACAAAAAAATCAGTTAGATGGTATTGCTTTTAAAAGATTTTCACCCAAATTTAAATAATCGCCAATCTGCCAAACTCTGCCACGAGAATTTACATTCCAATCGCACTCGATAGTGGTAGAAAACTGCAAATGCTTGTATTTGCGGGCGTTATAAAAATCGGCAGACATACCATCGGGATATGTGCTTGTATCATCAATAATTTTTGGGCGATAGTGGGCAAAAGTGTAAAAGCGTTGCCAAAAACGTGTCAAATTGTCGGTACAGCTGCCACCGCCATAAATATCAAAATACGAAAACACATTAGTGATACTTCCGCCCGGATAGGTGCAATGAATATCCAAAAAAATGTCGTAGCGGCGTTTGGGAGTTTTATTAATCCACTTTTGAATAGTTTGAATTTCAGAACGGATAGGCGCATCCCAATCGCGGTTGAAGTCGCGAGGATAGCACATACGACCGCTTTGTCCCGACACCACATTATCAATGTCAACCATGGGGACAATCTTAAAAATATAGCGGCTAAGTATCTTATTAGCAGATTCTTGATGCGACATCAAATAGTTAATCATACCCTCTACCACATAGTTTGAAAGACTTTCAAAAGCGTGTTGACGTGCAATGATCCAAACAGTTTTTTTATGACGCTTTTTTACAATAGAATCGGTGGCAGTTAGGCAGTAAATTCGTCGCCCGCCTTGGGTAAATTGCGAACTGTCGATGCTGATAACACCGTTGTTACCAAAGGAAGAAATATAATCTCTTAATCTACTGTAACTATATGGATATCCGGTAGATACATAAACAGTATCGGATTTGGGCTCAATATAAAAATGATTGAGATTGTTTCGCTGAAATGCCCTTACATTAAAAAAATCTTTGCCATTATACGATACAACAGGATAATTTGGAGGATAAAAATTATTGTTATAATTCATTAATACAGTGATAGTTGTATCGCGGCGGAAACCCGTTAAACCAAAATAAAACCAAACATTTTCGGTATTAATGCTGTCGAGTTTTGGAGAAAAGCATATTGTATTGGTTTGATAACAAGCCGACGAAACAGCCGTATCCACATTGGCACATTCAAAATCATAAATAAACTTGATTTGTGCTGTGGCTTGAAAAACAAAAAAAGTGAGTAAAAACAAAAATATAAATTTCATAACAGACGTTGCGAGGTAGTATAATACAAAAACCGCCTGAATCGCATGAGAATCAGGCGGATAAATATTTATTAAATTGTCAAACCTTATTTCTTAGTAAGTTCAAGAGTGTCTTGTGCAATAACGAGTTCTTCGTTAGTGGGAACAACAATTACCTTAACCTTAGAAGTGGGTTTAGAGATAACCATCTCCTTGTCTCTCAAACCAGTATTGATAGTGTCATCGAACTCGATACCAAGGTTTTCGAGATTCATGGCAACACCACGACGTGTTGTATCACCTTTTTCGCCGATACCGCCACAGAAGATAAGAGCATCGCAACCGTTCATGGCAGCCATGTAAGCGCCAATGTATTTTTTGATGCTGTAATCCTGCATTTTGCAAGCGAGGGCGGCACGGTATTCTTTGCGAACAAATGCAGCTTCCTCAACATCGCGCATATCCGACGAAACACCCGAAATACCAAGAACACCAGATTTCTTATTAATAAAGGTGTTCATATCCTCAGGTTTAAGTGCGCCGTTTTCAAACAGATAAGGGAATACAGCAGGGTCGATAATACCGCAACGAGTACCCATTACCACGCCTTCGCAAGGAGTAAGACCCATAGAAGTATCTATAACTTTGCCATTTACGATAGCAGCAAGCGATGCGCCATTACCGATGTGGCAGGTGATAAGTTTGCTGTTGTTGTAGTCGAGACCAAGAATTTCGCACGCACGTTTAGATACATAGCGGTGGCTTGATCCGTGGAAACCATAACGACGGATGTGATATTTTTCGTACAATTCGTAAGGAATTGCATAGATATAAGCATAATCGGGAATTGTCTGATGGAAAGCAGTATCAAACACAGCCACCTGAGGCAACGAAGGAAGAATAGCCTTAATAGCTCTGATACCCTTTAAGTTAGCCATTTGATGAAGAGGTCCGAGGGGAGCAATTTCTTCTATTTTTGCAATAACTTCGTCGTTGATAAGAACCGACTGTTTGAAAAATTCTCCGCCGTGGAGCACGCGGTGACCAGCAGCGTCAATATCGTTGAGCGAAGAAATTACGCCCAATTCTTTATCGGTTAATGTATTAAGTACCAATTCGATAGCCTCTTTATGATCGTTCATAGGCTTTTCGATTTTGGTTTTAGCGCCTTCGCCTTTCTGATGTTTCAAAAACGAATCAGGGAGTCCGATTTTTTCAACTCCACCTTTCGCGAGAACCTCGTTTTTGTCCATATCAAACAATTGATATTTCAAAGACGAAGAACCACAGTTTATAACTAAAATTTTCACTTTGTGTACGAATTAATAATTTAAAATATGCATTTCAATTATGCATTATGAATTACTTAGCAGCAGCCTGCAATGCAGTGATAGCCACCATATTAACAATATCCTCAACGTAGCATCCGCGCGAAAGGTCGTTGACAGGAGCGGCCATACCTTGAAGAATAGGACCAACTGCATCGGCACCTGCAAGACGCTGAACGAGTTTGTAACCGATATTTCCAGCCTCTAATGATGGGAAAACCAAAACATTAGCCTTACCAGCAACATGGCTTCCGGGAGCTTTAAGGTCGGCAACTTTCTGAACCATAGCGGCATCAGCTTGAAGTTCGCCATCGATGTCTAATTCAGGAGCAGCAGCCTGAGCAAGTTTTGTAGCCTCTACCACCTTGTCGACAACTTCGTGCTGAGCCGAACCTTTGGTAGAAAAACTCAACATAGCCACTTTTGGGTCGATACCTGCAAGAGCCTTAGCTGTTTTTGCACTAATAACTGCAATATCAGCAAGTTGCTGAGCGGTGGGGTCGATAGTAACTGCGCAGTCGGCAAAAAGGAATACACCATCTTGTCCGTATGCCTTATTGGGAACAACCACTACAAACGCACCAGAAACAGTGCTAACGCCAGGAGCAGTTTTGATATACTGCAAAGCCGGACGGATTGTATCGGCAGTAGAGCAAATAGCGCCTGCAACCATACCATCGGCATCGCCTGCCTTAATCATCAATGTACCAAGGTAATAAGGGCTATCTAACTGTTTCAATGCTTTTTCCACAGTCATACCTTTTGCCTTACGGATTTCTGCCATAATTTCGGCATACTGCTGTTTTTTAGCATAAGTTTTTGTATCCACAATTTGCGCCTTAGCAATGTTTTTGAGACCAAACTTGTCGGCTTCGGCTTTGATAGTTTCGGGATTTCCGATAAGCACTAATTGTGCAATACCTTCGCCGAGGATAGTATCGGCGGCTTTGAGTGTGCGTTCTTCCTCGCCTTCGGGCAAAACAATGCGTTTGTTTGCTTTCTTGGCGTTTTCTCTGATTTGTTCCAATAATGTCATGGATGTATTTTTTTTGGTTTAATGTCGTTTTTCAGTTTGCAAAAATACAAAAAAAGATAAAACTGCAAAAAGCAATTTTATTTTTCTTTATCAATGTCACTTTGAGCGCGTGCAATAATTTCTTCAACTGATAATGAGGAGTTTGGCATTATAATATCGGGAATAGAGCAGTTGCATTGTTTTGTGGCTTGGTAACGTTTGCATTGCTGATAACGTCCCGGTCGAAGGCAATAAAGAGTTTTATAGGTTTCGCCTGTAAATTCATTAAACAACACACCTTTCTGAAATATAGGGCATTTAGCCAATTTTTCACATACTTGATCCATAATAAATATCTCTTAAAATCTTCAGTTTATTCTTTTGCAAAATTACAATTTTTTACAATACAAAAATTGCAAAATTGCATTTTTTTTAAAATTATTTTATCTGATCAGAGTAAAATTCAAGAGAGCCAAGCATCACACCCGCTTCTTTTGCCATATCACCATTGCATACCACCGAAACTTTAAATGCTATTTGAGGAGATTGTCGACATTGAACAAAGCCATAAATCAAATAATAATCAGCATTTTCGGGTTTGTTGCCTCCAATATAAAGGGAACCTTCGAGGGTAGAATTTTGTTTTAATTCCATTATCTGAACGCTTTTGCGATCGATGCCCGTCTTTTTTAGCACCTTTTCGAGATTATCTTTCATGGCAGTGGAGCTAAGCGACGAAACATCACAAAAAAGTGCCGAAAACGAAATCCTATCGTCTTCAATTTCAAGTTTGGTTTCGTCGTCGCAAGTAACTTTGAGTCCTTCGGTATACGAAACACACAATCCATTGTTATTAGACTGATATTTAAAGTATTTCTGCGCTTGAGATTCAAAAACCGTCATTGATAAAACTATCGTTAGCGCTAAGAATGTAGCTAAATTTTTCATAGTTGTAAGTTAATTAAATAATTATAAAACGGTATAAAACCGACAGTTATTTTACATGAGCATATTTTCCGTTTTCTTGCAATTCGTATGCCGAGCCGGGCAATGATTTTAGATACGGCGCAATATCAGGAAATAAAAATGCCACCGTAAAAAGGTCGGAATCAGAATCGGCATAAAAGTCGAGCGGCAGAATATCTTCGTCGGTAAAAAAACCGCTTTCCACCTCTAAAAAATACCAACCCGAAAAATCGCCATCAGGACGTGCTCGGTACATATATCCAATCTTGTTTTTGCTATTTATAATACCCGACGACACTCGGCATTGCACCGCATCCGTTTCGGGATTCCACCCTGGAAGCGCACCATCGCGAATACTAAAATACTCTTCCATAGCCTCGGTGTCGGCATCATCGTAAGGATAATAATTGTCGAGAGTATCAAAATATTCATTGCCACGGTAAAGTGATGCTTGTTGCCATGCAAGACCCTTTAAATCAGAGGATTCTTGTTTGTAATAATCATCTTCCAATTCACTTTGAAAAAGCGGCACCACCATCATAAAATCTACCACAGTGCCATTTTGCAAACGTTTTTCAGCTATATTATAAAGTGTAACCGAATTTAATTCAGATGTATAATGGAATGGATGGTCGAAGGTTTGCAAATAATCATTTTTGATAGGATAAACACCGCTTATTGCCTGAATGATAATATTTTGCATTAAATTCACAAACCAAGTGTGGCGCAACGAATTGCTATTTGAATCCCAACGATAAGGCACACGAATGGCGAGTTCAAAATTTTGTTCCCGATTACCCGTAGCCAATTTATGCGACGATAATCCGCAAGTAATCAACAAATCATCATCAATTAGCAAGAATTCGATAGAATACTGAGCCATATCAAAACGTTTAACACGCTTAACATCTCTACCAAAAGCCTCACGCATAAAATTCACAAGTTCGAGATTAAGCACGCCGCCTCCCAACGATGATTCATCGCCGCCATTTCCGCCGTTAAAAATCTTTAAAAAGCCCATACCTATTTTTTTACAAAATTAAAAAAAATTTTATTCAGATACATTGATTGAATAAAAGTTTATATATTTGAGGCGAAAAATAATACAGTTTAATTAAAAATAACAGCAATATGAAACAATTTGCATTATTAGCATTATGCCTGTTGCCATTTGCCGCACTTCAGGCTCAAACCACCAAGGAGGAGATGTTTGCCAATCCGCTTAGAATGGGTGGAAACAATATGGCTTACAATCCCGAGATTAAACCTCAAACACCAGCTCCAAAAGGCTACACACCTTTTTATATTAGTCACTACGGACGACACGGTTCGCGTTACCACTACACCCCATTCGACTACATCATGATGTACAATCAACTTAAATCTGCCGACGAAGCCAACGCTCTTACTGCTCGCGGAAAAGAATTAAAAAAACGTGTAGACGCTCTCTATGCCGATGGACGCGAACGTGCAGGCGACCTTACCCAAAAAGGTTTCGACCAGCATCAAGGCATTGCAGAACGCATGGTAAAATCGTTTCCCGAATGTTTTGGAGCCAACGCATATTTGGACGTTAAGTCTTCCACATCGCACCGCGTAATAATGAGTATGGACGCTTTTTTGCAGAAAGTTAACTCGCTGCGTCCCGGTATAAAAGTTAAAACCGAATCAAGCCGCAGAATTATGTATTTCATCAACAACGAAGAGCGCGATTCGGTTACCGCCAAACTCAAAAACGATGCTTACAACGCTGCAAACGCCAAAATCAGAGAGGCTTGCACTCATCCCGACAGAATAATAAACGAGATAGTCTCTGATCCCGAATACGTAAAAGCCAAAGTTAAACCCGAACATTTTGTAAGCAAATTGTTTGAGTTAAACTGCAATATGCAAGACATCAGCGATTTGGATTTCGATTTCAGCGACTTTTTTACCAAAGACGAGTTGTTTGAAAATTGGCAGCTGTCTAACCTTTATTGGTACGCCAACTTCGGCAATTGCTCATACGCCGACAACCGTGGAGCCAAATGTGCCCGCCACCTTCTCAAAAACTTCTTAGACGAAGCCGACAAAGCCATTGCAGGAAACGGCGTAACCGCAAGTCTCCGCTTTGGACACGACACCGGACTTATGCCTCTTGCAAGTTTAATGCAGCTTGAAGGCACTGTAGCCGACGACAGCGACCTTACACAGCTATATAAATATGTGTGCGACTACAAAATAGTTCCCATGGGCGGCAACCTTCAAATGATATTCTACCGCTCGCCCAAATCATCCGACATACTTGTAAAAGTGCTCTTAAACGAACGCGAAGTAAAACTTCCGCTCCAAAGCAATATAGCACCCTACTACAAATGGAACGAGGTAGAAAAATACTATCGAAACGTGCTCGACAACATTAAATTGTAATTCATAAGCAATCAAAATAAAGACGAGGCAAAGATAACGCATCTAAACCTCGTCTTTTATTGTTTTATATGACATTCTGTTACAGATACTTATTTTTTTTTTAGTAAAATAATAAAAAAAACATCAAAAAATTTTGTCAATTAATCAAAAGGTGGTACTTTTGCACCGTCAAAAAAACAGAGACAATATCTCGGAGAGGTGGCAGAGCGGTTTAATGCACCGGTCTTGAAAACCGACGAGGGTAACACCTCCGGGGGTTCGAATCCCTCCCTCTCCGCTTCTTTTAAAAATCAGCAAAAAATATTCGGGGCATAGCGCAGTCCGGTTAGCGTGTCTGCTTTGGGAGCAGAAGGTCGAGAGTTCGAATCTCTCTGCCCCGACTTCTTATTTTCTCATTCTAATTTTTCCACATTATTTTTTTAAAAATATCTCAAAAAAAATTTGACTTTTACAAAAAAAGTGGTATATTTGGGGACTAATTAATTTGTATAACAAAAAAACATACCTAATATGGACATAAATTTCACAAAAGTTAAAAACTACCTGCTCGACCTCGAATACACCATCAACAGCGAAGACGAGAAAACAGGAATCTTTACTATCAGCAAAGAAGAAGAAGGCATTGTTAACATGATTGTTGTTTGTGCCGACCCGATTGTTATCCTCGAACAACCGCTTTTTAAAATCAAAAACGAAAGTATCGACGTATACAAACAGTTGTTGCAGAAAAACCGCGATATTATTCACGGAGCTTTTGCCATCAACGAAAAAGGAGAAATCATTTTCCGCGATACTCTCCAAATAGAAAACCTCGACCTCAACGAAATCGAAGGCTCTATCAACTCACTCACAATTCTATTGAGCGAATACCGCGACAAAATTATTGAATTTTCTAAATAAAACACTATGGCTGTAGAACACCTATCAACCGACAACTTCGCCGAAAAAATTAAGGCGGCTCCCGTGGCTCTTGTCGACTTTTGGGCAGAATGGTGCGGACCGTGCCGAAGCATGATTCCAATCCTCGACCGAATAGCCGACCAATACAACAACAAAGTGCTAATCGCCAAGGTTAACACCGACGAAAATCAAGAGTTAGCTATGGAATTCAACGTAAGAAACATTCCTTTCTTTCTCTTTTTCAAAAATGGCGAAGTAGTCGACCGTCACGTTGGCACAATTTCAGAAAGCGCGTTGAAACAAAAACTCGACTCGCTGATTTAACTAATTTCTTTTACAATAAAAAACCGTCCGAGCATTTGGACGGTTTTTTTATAACAATTACTATGAAAAAATATTTAGCCATATTCTCGGCAGCTCTATTATTTACCGCCTGCCACAAAGACGAAGATATTCATATCATCCAAGTAGACACCACAATTGTGAATAATTACACCTTTGACCCTACTTTTATAATACAAGATCAGCAGCCTGTAACACAGCACATTACGCCAACACATCTTGCCGCTGGCGACCTCGTTGCTGTATGTGCGTCAAGCAATTACGTTACTGAAGAAGATATTTCTGAAGGTATTAATATCCTCAAATCGTGGGGATTAGAAGTAATACAGGCAAGCAACCTATATGAACGCGACGGCCGTTATGCCGGAACACTTGGCGACCGGGTTAAGGGCTTTCAAGATGCTATCAACAATCCCGATGTAAAAGCTATATTTTTTGCCAGAGGAGGCTATGGAGCGGCGCAACTTTTACCGTATATAGATTGGACTGCCATGCAATCAAATCCCAAGTGGATAATAGGTTACAGCGATGTTACAGCCCTTCATATCGCATTAAACAATATGGGATTTGAAACAATACTTGGTCCAATGATGCGAGGTTTCAACAATGATAAAGAGAGTAATTCCGCATTGCAAACATCATTGTTTTCGCAAAGCGAACCTGTAACTCTTAATACAAATGAAAACTGTGTAAAAGGCAATGCCACAGGACGTTTGGTTGGCGGAAATCTTTCAATAATATATAGTCTAAGCGGAACAGCATTCGACCTCAACACCAAAGATGCAATCCTGTTCATCGAAGATACTGGTGAGGCCAATTACTCTGTCGACAGAATGTTGCTTAATCTTCAGCAATCAGGAAAATTGACTGATATTAAAGGACTTATAGTTGGGGAATTTATCAACAACAATCAAGGTAACGATCTTCCTCTACCCACAATAATCAAAAAATATTTTGAACCGCTCAACATTCCTATCATCTACGGTTACCCCAACGGACATGATATAAAAAATATGCCACTGCCCCTCGGAAGTAGATGCACAATTGACATCAACGAAACCGAGGCAACAGTAACATTTAATAAACCTGAGGCGTAATTATCTTACCACCTGAGTAAACTCGGGCTTAGCACCCTCTTTGGCGATAACATAAATTTGCGATTTGGCGCCGTTGCCAGCATCAACATTGAATAGGTATTCGGTGCCACCGCTTATTTTACGAGAACCTACAGAAGAAGGTGTGCCAAGTGGGAAAGAATAATTCGAGGTAGCTTCAGTAAAGATATTTTTTTCATCTTCGGTGCATTCTTTTTGAGCAGAAAACTCAGGAAGTTCGATCAAATCACCAGTCTTAAAACCACCTTTAATCAAAAATTGCTCAACTTCGGCAGGTGCACTTGCTAAACGAGCCTGACGAACACCATAGCCATCAAGTATCTGTGCATTCTTAGCATTTTTCTTCAATTCGGCAACACTTGTATTAAGACCACCGCTACCGAAAGTGCAGAAAGGAACAAGTTTTTTACCTGCAAAATCTGTGTTTTTTAAGAAAGTAGCCACAGGAGATGCGTAAACACCACCCCAAATAGGATAACCGAGGAAAATAACATCGTAATCAGCGATATTTTTTGCCAAAGGTTTAATTTCAGCAGTTTTACCTGACTTTTGTTCTTCTTGCCAACGAGCTGCAACAGCACCGAACTCGCCAGTATAAGGTTCTACACACTCAATTTCAACAATATCGCATCCGAGTTGTTTTTGAATTTCTTGCGCTACTGTTTTTGTAGTGTTGCTCTGCGAATAGTAAACTACGAGAGTTTTTTCTTTCTGTGCTCCGCACGAAACAAACATCAAAGCTGAACAAATTAATGCTAAAAGTTTTTTCATCTTGTTTAATGAGTTTAAAATAAATAAAAAATATCGGGGTAAAAATAGAAAGATTTTTGTTAAACAAATACCATTAATAAATGAAATATTACAACAAACAACAAAAAGATATGAACCATTTATAGATATAACAAAAAACTCATCACAGATATACAAAACAACAAATGCGATATGTAACAAAAAAAAATCCTTCACAACACATTGTTATGAAGGATTCATAAAGTAGGGCGGCTACCTGCTCTCCCGCATTGTGGCGCAGTACCATCGGCGCAAGCGGGCTTAACTTCTCTGTTCGGGATGGGAAGAGGTGGTGCCCCGCCGCTATGGTCGCCTTAATGTTTTACCGGGTTGATATTGCTTTTCTTTATTGTCAATTCTCTATTGCCAACTGTCAATTTCCCCC
>JAGCDD010000237.1 GCA_017651345.1 Bacteroidales bacterium
AGATTCTTGTTGAAAAATTAGAAGTTGACGAAGCCGAAGTTATAGAAGAGGCAAATTTTGTAAACGATTTGGGGGCTGATGATTTGGATCTTGTTGAATTAGTGATGCAATTTGAAAAGGAGTTTAATATATCAATACCTGATTATGTATGGGAGAAACTTAATACGGTCGGAGATGTGATAAATTATCTTGACAAACAATTAATTATGGAGCAGGCAAGAAAGGTTACAATTTAAGGAAATTGATAGCGTCAACTATCTTATCTTTTGTATAAAACCTTAGTATCAATATCCATTTTTATTGTCCATAAACAATAAAATTAAAAATTTTGCAGATTTGTTGTCTATGGACAATAAAAATTGTTTACCAAATCTGCAATAAAATCATCACATTTGGTAAACAATTTTTATGGCTCTAAATTACAACTCCCTTACAGCCCCCTTATCTGCGCTTGATGCGTGTGCGGCGTAGAGTTGGAGGGCTTTCGACACTTTGCGGTTGCGCTTGGGACGGTAGCCGTTGGGGTCGGAATCCATCTTTTTACGGCGAGATTCTAACTCTTGGTCGGTGATTTTGAGGTTGACACTGCGGTTGAGAATATCAAATTCAATGATATCGCCGTCTTCGATGAGGGCAAATTCGCCGTGTGATGCAGCCTCGGGACTAACGTGTCCTACCGAAAGTCCTGATGTGCCGCCCGAAAAACGTCCGTCGGTGATTAACGCGCATTTGTCGCCTAAGTGTTTGGATTTGAGGTACGAAGTGGGGTAGAGCATCTCCTGCATACCGGGTCCGCCTTTTGGACCTTCGTATTTGATTACCACCACGTCGCCAGCCTTAACTTTGTCGCCGAGGATAGCCTCAACAGCCTGTTCTTGCGAATCGTAAACCTTGGCTGTGCCTGAAAATTTGAATATTTTTTCGCTAACGCCTGCGGTTTTTACCACACAACCGTCTTTGGCGATGTTGCCGAAAAGCACTGCTATGCCGCCGTCCTTGGTGTAGGCGTGGGCAATGTCGCGAATACAGCCGTTGGTGCGGTCGGTGTCGAGGGTTTCCCAACGGGCGTCTTGCATACCCACTTTCAAAAGTCCAATTGCACCGCTTGCTGCCGAAGTGTATATATTTTTAACATCTTCGGGAGTGTTATTTGTAAGAATAGAATATTTTTTTACAGCATCGCCGAGGGTGAGACCGTCAACACGTTTGCAATCAAGGTCAAGCAGATTACCCTTAGCAAGTTCGCCCATTATGCCGAGAATGCCTCCTGCGCGGTTTACCTCCTCTACGTGATAATCGTGAGTGTTGGGCGCAACCTTGCAGATACACGGCACACGGCGCGAAAGTTCGTCGATATCCTTCATCTTAAAGTCAACGCCAGCCTCGCGAGCCACAGCTAAAAGGTGCAGAACGGTATTAGTAGAGCCTCCCATAGCGATGTCCAAAGCCATAGCGTTGATAAAAGCCGGTTTGGTGGCTATGCTGAGCGGAAGCATTGAGGTGTCGTTGTCGCGGTAATATTTGTAGGCAAGTTCCACAATGCGGCGACCTGCCTGTTTAAATAGTTCTACACGGTTTCGGTGAGTAGCCACAATAGTGCCGTTGCCGGGGAGCGAAAAGCCGAGAGCCTCGGTAAGGCAGTTCATCGAATTGGCTGTAAACATACCCGAGCAACATCCGCAAGTGGGGCAAGCAATCTTTTCTACCTTAGCGAGTTCCTCTTCCGAAACGGAATCATCACCGCCCATAATCATAGCGTCGATGAGGTCTATTTTCCCATCCTTGTATCGTCCGGCTTCCATTGGTCCGCCCGAAACAAACACAGTGGGGATATTCAGGCGCATAGCCGCCATAAGCATACCGGGAGTAATTTTGTCGCAGTTTGATATGCACACCAAAGCATCCGCCTTGTGAGCCTCACACATATATTCCACGCTGTCGGCAATGATTTCGCGCGAAGGCAGCGAGTATAGCATACCATCGTGACCCATTGCTATGCCGTCGTCGATGGCTATGGTGTTAAACTCGGCGGCAAAACATCCGAGGTCTTCAACAGTCTGTTTCACTATTTTGGCGCACTCGTCGAGATGCACGTGACCTGGCACAAACTGTGTGAACGAGTTGGCTATTGCGATAATTGGTTTTCCGAAATGTTGTTTTTTCATGCCGTTGGCGCGCCACAATCCACGTGCGGCAGCCATCAAACGGCCGGTAGTGTTAACTTTGCTCTTTAAATCCATGACTGAATGTTTGTATTTTTTTGTAGGGCGAAGATAATATAATTTTTGCTTTTCGGCTCGCTTTTTTGTAATTTTGCCGTCAAAATTTAGAAAATATGGAACTATATACCCGGATTGTTAAGTTTCTAGCCTTTGCCTGTTGTGCAGCGTTTGTTTTTTTGATACCATTTGGGTGGCAGAGCGCAAATTATATTTTGGGTTCGTTTGCGCTGTTTGCGGTGATGAATCCCATTTTTTGGAAAAATTTTAAGACGACTAAACTCACCTTTGCCGAAAAAGCGGTGCTTGCTTTAACTGCGGCATATATCATTTGGGAATTTGTTACAATGCTTTGGTCATTTAATACAGGACGAGGAATGAAAGTTATTACACGACATTTGCCGCTGTTTGCTATGCCGTGCCTAATGGTGATTGCCAAGATAGGTAAAATAATCAAACGCCCCGGTGTGATATTGCAGATATTCTGCCTTGGTGTGTTAGTGTCGATGGTGTTGTGTTTGATATTGTCGTATCGCGACAGTTTTTACGTGGCACATGGAGAAACAATATTTGACCATAGGTTGCCAGATTATCGCGATAGAGATCATTTTACGGCGTTGAGCAGTGGATATAGTTATTTCTCGTATTCTCATTTGTCGCATTTTGAAAATCCTCACTATTTGGCTACATTTATAAATGTAGTAATGATGGTGTTGTATGTCAAATTTTATCAGTGCAATTTTAAGGGATGGCGAGTGGTAGCATTATCTGTGCTTGTGGTTTTTTGCGTAGCATTTTTGTTTTTGCTTTGCAACAGAGCTAATTATATAATTTTTGCTATAATGCTGTGTATGATAGCAGTTTATGAATTTTTTATAAAAAAACACCGCATTTTGGGAATTGGTATGTCGGTTGGTATTATAGCGATAGTGGCTATAATGTTTAGCACTGGACGTGGTTATGATATGCTGTTTAAAATGCAACGTGCAGTAGCCGAAAGAGCGGATAATCAGTCACCAATGACCGAAGAAGAACGTCTTGAACGTATTAACTCTCGTACTATTATTTGGACAAGTGCATCGCATTTGATTGCCAAGCATCCTATATTAGGTAGTGGGGTGGGAGATACGATGGAGGCTCTGATAGGACAGTACTATATAGATGGTTATCTTGAAACAGGTGACGCTGGCTTCAATAGCCACAATCAATATCTCGACACTTGGATTGGTTTAGGCTTGGTAGGCGTGCTGTTACTTTTGAGTTTAATTGCAGTACCTATAATTGCAGGTGTCAAATACGGCTATCTGCCTTTGATTCTTTCTGGAATGGCTCTGATTGTAGGGTTTGTAACCGAAGTAATGTTTACTCACTCTACTGGAGATTTTTCTATTACACTGATTATGATGTTAATGATAATGAGTGCAATAGAAAAGGTTAACACAACAAAAAGTTTAAGCATTACGGTTGAACGTACTTGATTTGCACCACACTTTTCTTGCCGCTGTATAGTGTGATTTCTTGACTTTCGCATTTGAGCAAAGTTTCAGTGTCGGGGTCGATAAAGTCGTCGGCAACGATGGTATAACTTATTCCAGTGCTTGTGGCAGGCATTGTGGCTGTGAATTTACCATTTTGGCTGACTATCACCTTGCGAGTAAGATTTTCGACATAAACAGAGCTAACTCCACCTTTACCATTGTGCTTAACAAGGTTTTTAACAGTGTCGCGCGGGGTAATGATAATGTTGATGCCTTGTGGAATGGTGATTCCAGAAGCATAAAGAACGCCCGAAAGGTCAGCAGCATATTGTCCTGATGAGGGTATCATACTTACAGAAGTGCTTTGCGATTCTTTGTCAATGATGTTTACCACATATTTGGTTTGCGAAAAACCTTCGTAGTCGATGGTAACGGTGGTGGTGCCGGGCTTAATGTCGATGAATCGGGCGTTAAGCAAAGAATCGGTATGTTGCTGATATACAGTACCGCTGTTGTTGAGGGTGATGGTAGCGCCTTCTCCATTGATTAAGGGTGTAAGTTCGTCGGCAGCGAGACATTCGCGCACTATCGACACAGTATAGTTGGTGGTAACGGGTTCATCAAGATTTTCTTCGGTGCACGAACCGAAAATCAACATTGCTATTGCGAGTATATAAAAAATCTTTTTCATTTTGTCTTGTTTTTTAAAAGGTTGAAGTTTCCGTTGAATATCATACTTATCATATAAAAGTATTCGAGGTCGCCGTTGTAAAGGTTGTAAAATGTGTTAACACCGGCTTTGAGAGATAAAAGATTATTATATTTGTGATTGTAATATAGTTCGTTGAAAACAATTGCCCGTTCGTTGCGGTTGTATTCTTTGTAGATGGCTTGACAGGTAAAAAGCGGGTCGCCACGAAAATTCATAAACATATCGCCGTACCAGTGTCCGCATACAAAACCAAAATCGCGGTAACGAGCAAGAAGTTTGTTGTAGATTCCAAATCCATCGAAATAGGGGAGGTCGTTGGTGCGGTCAATGGCGTGATACTGCACAAAGAGGTTTTTCATAAGGAAATACCAATTGCCATTGTTTTGTGGTTTGGTAAATTCAAAACCTATTGCACCGTTTTCGAGAGTTTGCACTTGACCGTCGGAAGCGTCGATTTGTCCACCTCGGTGGCAGATGAGAAATTGTCCTGTGATGTCGGCTTTTATAGAGCGGTTGAGAATGCGCAGTTTTGAAATATGACCAACTGCAAGACGTTCTTGCCAAGGATCGCCCCAAAGGATGAATTTTTCCCAATTGAGCCAAAGATCACCGTAATAGCGTGGACCTGAATATTTTAGTTGAAGTCCGTTTTCTACATTGTTGGTGATGTAGCGTTCGGGATTGTAGATGGGCTCTATCAACTGGTGACTAACGTGAGCGTCTAAGTATCCGAGAGTTACGCTAAATTTTGGCGTGGCGTAAAACCTAATGCGTATGTATGGATTGTATTCGGAATAATTGTCGTAGCCGTGGTATTTGAGCACATTCCACATTGCCGAAACCTCCAATTTTTGCCACGGGCGGTAAGTGATTTCGGGCATAAAGTTGAACCCTACCAAGGTGTAGCCTTTTACAAAATCGCCAAAATATTCATTGTTTTTAAAAAAATTGTGTTCGTAAATATTGAGCGAAAGTTTGGCGGTGTCGGCATTTTTGAAAAACAAGAAATCATACTCGTCGCTATATGGCAGGTGTGTAGAATCGGTTTGTGCCGATGTGGTTATGGCTGTTATTAATAATGCCGCCGTTATTATATGTTTGATGATTGCCATAGATATAAGTTGTTAGTGGTTCATAGCCAACAATTGCTCTATAAGGTCGCGGTTGTTTTCTAATCGAGGAATCTTGTTTTGACCGCCGATTCTGCCCTTGCTTCTGAGCCAGTCGTCAAACAAGTTGGGACGGGCGAGGGTGATTTCGGGGGCTGTGAGCGAGAGGTCTTTGTAACGTTTGGCGTCGTAGTCGGAGTTGAGACGTTTTAGTTCGTTGTCGAGTATGTTGGTAAATGTGTCTAAGTCGTTGGGCATGATGTTAAACTCAATCAGCCATTGGTGACAGCCGCGTTTTTGGGTTTGCATATACACGGGGGCGGCGGTGTAATCTTTAACATCGGCTCCTGTGGCGTTAGATGCAAGACGGATTGCTCGTGAGGCATTGTCTTCTACCAATTCTTCGCCAAAGGCATTGATAAAGTGCTTGGTGCGTCCTGTGATGTGTATCTTGTAGGGACGAACAGATGTGAACTCTACTGTATCGCCAATGATATATCGCCAAAGTCCGCCATTTGTGGATATTACCATGGCGTAATTGATACCTGTTTTAACATCGCACAGCGGAATAGCCTTGCGGTCGGGTCGGTCGAACTCGCTCATTGGGATAAACTCGTAGTAGATGCCGTAGTCGAGCATCAGGAGCATATCGTCTTTGTCTTGTTCGTTTTGAAATGCAAAAAATCCCTCACTAGCGTTGTAGGTTTCAAGATAGGTGATATTATTATTTGGTATAAGTTTCTCGTATTGAGCACGATAGGGTTTGAAACTTACGCCGCCGTGCATAAATAGGTTGAGGTTTGGCCAAACTTCCGAGATATTGTTTTTGCCGGTGATTTCCAATATTTTGCGAAAGAGAACGAGTGTCCACGATGGAACGCCCGAAATGCTTGTAACATTCTCTTTTGAAACTACTTGTGCCATTTTCAATAGTTTCTCGTCCCAATTTTCCATTAGGGCAATGTCTAAACCCGGTGTGCGACGTTTCCTAACCCAATAGGGCAAGTTGCTGATTAGCACTGCACTAAGGTCGCCACAAAAGGCATCGCTACCAAGACGGTTGATTTGACGACTTCCGCCTATTGCGAGTGTTTTACCTTGAAAAAGTGTGGTGTTAGGACATTGTCGAAGATAAACAGCCAAAACGTCTTCACCACCGTTGAAATGGCATTTGTGCAGACTGTCTTCGGTAATGGGGATATATTTGCTGCGGTCGTCGGTGGTGCCGCTGCTCATTGCAAACCATTTGGTTTTAGATGGCCAAAGCACGTTTTGAGCACCTGCCGCCACTTTTTCGATGTCGGGTTTGATGCCTTCGTATGTGTTTACGGGCACGCGGTCGGCAAACGCCTGAGGACCAAGCGAACGTATTTCTTTATAGTTGTAGCGATTGCCAATTTCGGTGTTTTGTGCCGTTTTTAGTAGGCGGTCGAACACTTGAAATTGTGTTTCGTCGGGGTATTTTACGTAGAGGTCTACCCTGCGGCGGTTTTGCTTAAAAAATATCGATGCGAATGTGTTTACAAGTGGCATTTTGGTTAATTGTTAACTAAAAAACAGGTATGCAACAAATATGGCGGCAATTATGCCTGCTGCCTCGGCTATTAGCCCTGTGGTAACGGCGTAACGGCTGTTTTTGATTCCCGCCGAGCCAAAATATAGTGCTATTATATAAAAGGTGGTGTCGGCTGCGCCTTGCATTGTGCAACTGAGGCGACCGGCAAACGAATCTGCTCCGTAGGTTTTCATACAGTCGATCATCATTCCACGTGCTCCGCTGCCGCTGAGGGGTTTCATCAATGCGGTGGGAAGCGAGGGAATAAAATCGGTGGCAAGTCCTATCTGCTCCAAAAGTGCTGCTATTCCGTCGGTTATGAGGGTTAATGTGCCCGATGTGCGGAAAACTCCAATAGCCACCAACATTGCCACAAGGTAAGGGATAATTTTAATGGCGGTGGTAAATCCGTCTTTGGCACCCTCTACAAAGGCTTCGTAGACGTTCACTTTTTTTACCATTGCCATTACTATAAATGAGATAATTACCGCAAAAATAATAGTGTTGGCGGCGGTGCTGCTTACCTTGGCAACGGTGTCTTTGTCCATTGTTGAGAACATCCACACGAGGAGACCTTCTATTAAAAGGAATCCGCCGCAATAGAGCATTATTACAGGGTCTAAAAGTCTGATTCGCTGTTTGATGCACACAGCCAAAAGTCCTGCAAATGTGCTTGCGCTTGTTGCCAAAAGTATGGGGATAAATATATCGGAGGGGTCGGCTGCACCCATTTGGATGCGGTAAACCATAATTGTCATTGGAAGAATGGTAAGTCCTGACGCATTGAGCGTTAGAAACATTATTTGAGCATTAGAGGCGGTTTCTTTGTTGGGATTGATTTCTTGCATTTGGTTCATGGCTTTGAGACCAAGGGGCGTGGCGGCATTGTCTAACCCAAGCATATTTGCGCTAAAATTCATAATAATGCTGCCCATAGCGGGGTGTCCGGCGGGAATATCGGGAAACAATCTGCGAAAAAACGGTCCGAAGGCTTTGGCAATAACGTTGGTCATTCCGCCTTTTTCGCCTACGCGCATAAGACCTGTCCAAAGAGTAAGCACACCTGTGAGACCGAGTGAAATTTCAAAACCGCTTTTGCTCATGTCGAAAATGCTCGTCACCATAGCGGGAAAAATCTCCGTGTCGCCAAAAAATATCAACTTTACCGCCGCTACCACAAAGGCGATAACAAAGAACCCTATCCAAATGTAGTTGAGTACCATCTACGGAACAAGGGTGAGTTCAAACGGAATCTGCATAATTTGCTTATACTCTTCGCCGAGAGCGAGCATATCTTCGTCAATTTCCTTGTAAAACCATTTAACAAGTACATTGCTACGGTCTTTCATCTCTTGCAAAATCAAGAGAATCTGTATCAATTGTTTGCTCGAAGCGGTGTTGAAGTATTCGAGTTTCATATTGAATACCGTTTCGGGGTTTGGATTCTGCGCGTATTCTCTCAGCCAAGCGAGTATGGGCGAATAAAAGTCTACCGCGTCCTCGGGGAGCGACATCTGCGATATTTCGAAGATGCCCCGCTCGGCGTCCAAAATCACGCTCGGCGTGTCGGCTGTGGCTGTTTTGATATATGGCTTCATGTTCGTGTTGTTCGGTTTCTTTTATTGATGTGGGTTTTCTACACTTGTTTCCTTATTATTGCTTTAACGGTGAGAAAGTCGATTTCGTTGCTTATTTTTTTTACGGAATATTCCACTTTTTCACCTGATTTTCGTCGTATGTCGATGATACCCAAACCAGTAGACACTGGGTTGATGTAGTCAAAATTAAAAAGAATTTTTTTGTACTCTTCGTTTAACTGCTCAGAGTTCATAGCGTTGATGCGGTCGAAACGATTTTTGAGGTCGTCGGTGAGTTCGTGCTTGATGTAATTGCTTGCAAGTAGTGTAAAACAATTGTCTTGCTCGCAAATATAAAACACGCCCGCTTTCCAAGATGTGTCGTCGGTGATGTTGTCGGCATGCTTAACAATGTTTTGCAATAGTTCTACCATTATGCTAAACAGTTTGATGCGCACTGGCGAGGCGTTCATGCCGTTGTTGAGTATCGATAATAGCGAGAGGAGATTATCTTGATTGAAATCGCCTTTAAATGAGAGTATTATCTCGTTGTTTTTGAGAAAATTGTGGGTGTCGATAATGTCGGGCAGCGAAAACTCGTAATCACTTTCTACGCACTCGGTTTGTGTTAATACCTCGGTGCTGAGGTAAAAATATGTTTTGGTGTCGTCAACGGGTGCCATTGAGTATTGCAACTTGTTGCCCGATTTTTTTGCCATCTCTATTAAGCCGAGACTTGCACCGCTTTTTTCGGTAAAGCCCGTTGTAAGGCGAATGTCGCGACAAAAATCGTTGAGTTCTTCGGGTGTTAACGAGTTGATATGGTCGAGTTTATCTTTAAGAATGTCTTCTTCGGCACGCGGCATAAGGTTGCCGGTAACGATGTAATATTTATTTTTCTTTTTGTGGATAACCACCACGGCAGAATTGTCGGCAGAATCGGTGTCGTTTGCCACTTGGTGACGGGCAATGTTTTGGAGACTTTCGCCCATAATGTAGTAAATACGGTTTTTGAGTTTTTTGGTATCTTCGGCCTTGGCAAGGTTGCTCTTGGCAAAATCCAATACGTTCATAATGAGTTTAGGAGTTACATCGCCCCTGTAAATGTATTGGAAATCGTCTTTTTCAACGTCCTTAAACTGCTTATATATTAAGTCGGAAGTACTGTCCATATTTGCTACAATTTCTCGCTTTCAAAAATACGCAAAAATCGGACAAATCAGCGAGAAAAAAAAGATTTTTTTTAAATAATGGGAATTTTTTTACAAAAATGCTGCGGAATATAACGGCAAATAGATTATGTCGGTGTTTTTTCCCACGTTGGCACGGCAAAATACAATGCTGCGTTCGATACTGTCGGACGATGATTCTAATACATTATTGAGCGATGTGTGTTTTTTGTAGTCGCCGCCTGATTTTATCTCCAAGATGGTTACAAACTTTTTTTCACGAATAAGGAAATCGAGTTCGTTGCGACTTTTGTGGTTGTAATAGTGGAGCGAATGCCCGTGACGTACCAATTCGGCGGCAACAAAATTTTCGGTAAGCGCACCTTCGTTGACAGATAAGTTGCCTTGCATCACTTCCCATTGTATGTCTCCACTCCAAAGCGAACAAAGCAAGCCGGTGTCTAACAGATAGACTTTGAATAAGTTGCGATTTTCGTATTGCTCAAACGGCAGCTGCAATGAATGTGTGTTGTAACTAAAATATGCCACACCAGCATCGGCAAGCCATTGTGCCGAATCTTCGTATTTTTGCATACTGCCATTGGTTTCTAAATCGGAGAGAATAAAGCGTTTGCGTTCTTTGGCAAGTTGCGACGGAATGGCATCAAAAAAACGTTTCGCTTTGGTTTTCTGCGATCCGGCATATTTTGAAATGTCTAATCGATAACTGTCGACGATGATTTTTTGCTGACGTAATGTTTCGTTGAAGTCGCTGTTGGTTAAATAGGTAGACACTACTTTTGGCATTCCGCCTACTATAAGATATTCGCGATAATGTTTCATCAAAACTTCGTGGGTAAAATCGTCAATGGGTCTTAATTCTGTAAGTGCGGTCTTGATATTATTCAATGTATCTGCCTCTACGCCTTTTGCCCATAAAAATTCTTCAAAATCAAGCGGATACATATCGATTTGACTTTCAAAACCAACAGGATAACTACTTACATCGCGGTAATTAATGCCCAAAAGCGAACCCGATTCAATGTAGTCGAAACGTCCGTCTTCTGCCAAAAACTTGATGGCAGTGCGGGCGTCGGGGCAACTTTGTATTTCGTCGAAAAATACCAATGTTTTGCCCGGCACAAAAGGTCCATAGCCCATAAGACTAAGCCGTTGAATAACAGAATTGGTATCGCGGTTGCCAGTAAAGGCTTGTTTTGCCTCAGGTGTTTGTTCAAAGTTGATTTCCACAAAATTATCGTAGTTGGCACGGGCAAATTCGCGCACAGCCGTGGTTTTACCAACTTGTCGCGCCCCTTTGATTAACAAAGCCTCGTGGTGGTGATTCTGTTTCCATTGCTCTATCTTGCTGAATATCTTACGCTTGAATATCATTATAGTAACTTTTTGCACTATTTTTGAGGCAAATTTAGTAACTTTTTGCAAGAAATTCAAGGGGTAGGGAGTAACTTTTTGCAAGATTTTTTTGGGGAAAAGGAGTGGAGAGGTGGAGGAAAATGTCCCTGTAAATAGTGGGAATGTCCTTGTAAATGTCCCTGTAAATGTCCCTGTAAAAAAAGTATACTATTAATCAAAATTAATAGCAAAGTTAATGGCAATTCACCCCAACGCCTTAAACGTAAAGTCTTTTGATGGCAACATGCTTTTTTGTAGTCGAAGCCGTATATTCGCATATATGCTTCGATAACCTCCGCCGCTCCGTTGTAAAACGGCGTGGAAACGTGCATCTTGGTGGTAACGGTAACAGTCATCTCAGGGGTGAGGATTGTACCGTTGGTGCGCTTGGTGTGGGTTGGGGTGATGAGAAAGACTCGGGGCATTTTTAATATTTTTCCAAATAGTTTACTAAAAAATCTCCTTGTGTTAACTGTTTAAATTCTGAATCTGTATTTGCATTTAACGCCGACATAGCAACATTTAAACGCTTTGAGCCAATTAATGATTCATACCCACCTGACATGGCTATTTTGTTGACAACGTAATTATCAAGTTGTAAATAAGCATCCCTAACTTTTTTGTCCTCAAAACTATCCAATACTTGTACGAATTTTAGGTAATAATCTTTGTCAACTCTCATTACTTCTGCAACTTGTCTTGAATCTCGTTGTGCTAAGTATTTGACGTATTCTATGTACGCACAACCTGCTGCTGCTCCGTAGCCAAAAGATGCTGATAATTGAAATAAGGCTGTAATCATTCCACTTTTTACCGATTTCTGTATTGCGTCGTGCGTATCATTTTTACATATATATTTTGCCGTTACAAAACCGAGTAATGTTGATGCCAAAGTAGCACCCAAAAAGGGAACTAAATCAATATGTATGGTGAAAGTTTTCCATGCAGAAACTATTCCAGCAATGAAATGTTCAGCACTTGCTATCAGTAATAAAGGATTTTGTGTAGCAATTCCGCTGACCAATTCTATTGTCCCTGCTCCAAAAGTATGACAAAATGTCTCAAAGTTCATTTGCATATTTCCGCTAAATGCTGCCACAATATCGAAATATCCGTCAGCGACACACAAAATGCCAACGGCTGAATCCATAATATTAAGACACATCCATTTAGGGCTTATGCCAAGTTTAATTAACCATTTGCCTAAACCACTTTGAGAAAGTAGGGGAATTGGAACACCTGATTTAGTAGTGAAATCGGTAAAAAGTATATGACCTGCTTGTTTTGATGCTTCACTTATACCGTTAGTTTTCAATGTCTTTCCAACATCAAGAATTAAATCATGTCCCGCTTTCCATCTGTGATTTGCACCAACAAGACAATCTGCAATATTGTTTTTTGCAAACGTAGGAAACAATCCGTCACAGAAATGTCTGATTTTAGTTGCCGGAATCTCTACGTATGCTGCTCTGCCAATGGCTGCAAATCCTTGTGCTACTTCTAAGTTGTCCATTTGTTACTCAAACTTGTATTTATATTTATCCCAAGTTGCTTCTACCGATTCCTCGGTTTGCTTAATTAGAGTCTCTTTGAATTTTTGGGCAAGTGTTGCGTTATCAGGTTTTGCAAATGCATAATATGTTGCAATACCTGCTACGGTAAGTCCACCTATAATTAGTGCAATAGGTCCAGTAAGGCTAACTCCTACAAAGAACGCTTTAATTGATGCCAATACTCCTGCTCCCCAGCCTAACACTGTACCTAACGCACCGATAATCATTCCAATACCAATAACCCCACCAACAACACCTACGGCAGTTTTTTTGTATTTCTTTTTTTCAAGTGTTGAGGGTGCTACAATTGCTAACGATTCATCGCAGGCTGCTTTAAATTGTGGTGGAATATCTCCGTAATCAACATTGACTGTTGCTAATAATGCCGTCGTTATATTTGAGGCATCGGTTAGTGTAAATAACTCGTCTTTTCCTTTTTGAGCCATTACTTCATTAAAGCATTTGTTAATTAATGTAGTATATATTACTTGTACTTTTGTGTATCCTTCTGTCAATTTGGGTACATTGGCATTTACCAATTGCTTTTTCTCTGTTTCCAGTTCTTTTCGCTTAATCCATTTTATAATAAAATAATAGATGGTATTAAGAATATATAATGGTATAACATAGATTAACGATACTAAAAACAACAATTGATAATCAAATAGCCCAAATATGACGGAACATCCAATTACTATGGCATTTATTATGATTAATGGTAATAGAAATGTTCTGAATACGTATTTACCGTATCTATTTTTGAAAAACCTCCAACAGATACAAAATCCTATTGCACATATTCCAATTAAGACTGATAAAATTATAAAGGTTTCTGTCATATTCTTTTTTATTTTTTTCTAAATATACGTTAAATATTCTTCCATGTCAATCAAATAGTGTTGCATTTTTCCCTACACTTGTGTAGGATTTTTTACCACACTATCCATATACTCCGCCAAATCTTTAAAAAAGTTTCTGCCTAACACCCGCGATACACGCTCCAAGACTTCGATATTGACATATTTTCGTTCAAAAATATCGTAGCAATTTGAGCGGTCGCTGCTGATGACTTTGGCAAGCCACGTGACTGTGCGCTGCTGTTTTTCAAGTTCTTGGCGGATGAGGTGTCCTATGTGGAAGTCGGTGTTCATAGTGATGTGTTTTTGTTGGCGGTACACCTTAATTTATATAAGCACAATAAAAAAGCGTGAAGCCGTTTTATGAGTGCCTATCAAACCACTGAGGTATTCCCCAATACCCAATACACTAATAAGCACAAAACGGCTCACGCGTATAAGCGTGAACCTGTCGCTATGCTTATTCTCGTGTATTTCAAAAATTGGGGGAATTTTCAGTAGTTGAGAATAAGAGCGTAAAGCCCAATTAATTAATATGTTATTTTATAGTTGTTTCTGTTTCGTGGTGTGGAGTTTTGGTTAATATATAAGTGCTTATGTTTTTAGCGTTCAATCCAATTTTCAATAGTCAATCCAGCAATTCGAGAAAAATGTTTAACATTATCTGTTACTACGATGCAGCCACTTTTTAAGGTATCTATCTAACACATATTTGCTCATAATTAGTCGAATGAAACGGTTTGGCGCAAATTGGAATTTGTGCGACTGTTTTTGATAAAATCCTCAATACCGTCGGTATCAGGCGAATTTGCCCAAACGCCGAATAAGTTAGCAAGCGACCCTTTCTTGTTTTCTTTGTTTTCGGCAGGATTCGCCACCAATGAGTCGGTAATCATTTTAAGCAAAAATAGTTTTGTATTTTTGCTTAACGGATTTAGCATTTTGAAATACCCTTCTGCTACGTTATAGTCGGTGTTAATTGTTGCGGTTGACATAGTGAATTTGTTTTTGGCAAATATAGTGATTATTTATGTTAATTCAAAATTTATTATATTGTTTCACCACACCATCCATATACTCCGCCAAATCTTTAAAAAAGTTTCTGCCGAGTACTCGCGAGATGCGTTCCAATAGTTCGGTGTCGATGTAACGGCGGGCAAAGATGTCGTAACAGTTTGAACGGTCGCAACTGATGGCTTTGGCAAACCATGCTACTGTGCGTTGTTGATTATTAAGTTCTTGGCGGATAAGGTGTCCGAGATGAAATACTTCTGTCATGGCGGTATAGTTTAAATTACACCGCAAAACAAAAACGTCACTGCGCCAAAACGCGGCACAGTGTGCATAAAAATTAAAAATAACAAGGAGAATTGTTATCGTTTGTATATCTCGGTCATGCGCGATATTTTATCGGCAATTTCATCTCTAAGCCATTGCGGAGAAAGCACTTCGACGTTTTCGCCATACGAGAGAATGGTCTGTTTAAAATCGTAGGCGGGCTTTATGTAATATTCAAATATAGAGTATGTTTCGGTGGATTCTGTCTCTTTTTGCGAATGGTGGAGCGGCAGCGAACGGAAAAATTTTTGCTGGTTGTTGAAGACGCGGAGACGTACTGTTTCGGCATCCTCTTGACCTGCAATTATGCCGTAACAGGTTTCAAAATAATCTTGCGCCACAAAATCAGATGGATAATCAAACCTCTCATCTGTAATTTGCATTTCTAAAATACGGTCTAAGGCATAGACTCGCACTTGGTTGGAGGCTTTTCGGGTAACAATGTACCACCGCTGGTGTGATATTTTGAGTGCTAATGGCATTATTGTCAGCGTCTCCTCCTCGGTGCGCTGAAAACTGTGGTAACGGATTATTATCCACCGTTTTTCGCGTATGGCTTGGATTGAGGGCAACAGCCAATGGTAACCCGAGGGTATTTCTTCAAAAAGAATCTTGTCTTTGATGGTGTGGGCTTCGGTGAGCATCTGACCTATGGCAAAATTGTTGAGTAGCCAATGGCGGATGCGGTCGTTTGCTAAATCGCCGTGGTCTTCAATATAATATGTGTTGTCGGATTTTCGGCAGGCGATGTTGATGTCGAAGAGGGTTTCGATGTCGTTGCGGTGCCGGTCGAAAGTCCGTCGCGGAATAGGCGAACCGTCGTACAGGTAGCACTCCGTCCATTTGTCGTTAATGCTACGCAGAGTGATGTGTCCGGCGGAATGTATTGTGGACACTTCCCAAATGTATTTTGCAAAAAGGTTTTTAGACATTGATTTGTTTTAAAAAAAAACGACGGCAGTCCACCCCACCGTCGTTTTATATAGTAAGTATCTTACATCTCAATCTTCAATTCATCAATCAATCTCTGGCATTGTCCATATTTTTCGATAACGAAGAGCACGTAGCGGATGTCAACGTTGATGCAGCGCTGGAAGTCGGAGTTGAATATCCAGTCGGAACACATCGATTCTGAGTTGCCGTCGAAGGCAAGACCTATCAGGCGGCCGTAGCCGTCGATAACGGGACTTCCGCTGTTGCCGCCGGTGATGTCGTTGTTGGTGAGGAAGCATACGTGCATTGTGCCGTCTTGGTCGGCGTAGCGGCCGTAGTCTTTCTTGTTGTAGAGCTCTTTGAGCAAGGGCGAAACGTCAAACTCATAGTCGCCAGGGATTTCTTTTTCCATAACACCTTTGAGGGTGCAGAAATAGTTCATCAATACGCCGTCGTTGGTAGTGCGGATTACACCGTCGGTTTTGCCGGCTTCGGGTTTGAATGTGCGCGATGTGTAGGTTTGCACTGTGCCGTACGAAAGACGCTCGGTAAAGTTGGCGTCGGGGTAGGTGAGAGCCTTGGGATTCATAGCAATGCTGCCCTTGGTGTAGCGGCGACGGGCTGCGTCGAGCATATTCTCATATTTTTCGGTGTACTCGTTGAGCGCGAAATAGATGTTGAGCACATAGCGGCTAAACTCGAATGCAGGGTCAAATTGCAAACTGAGTCTTTTGAGCGCAGAAGTGTCGTCGAGAAACTTGTAAAATCCATCTTTATCTAACAGCGAACTATTGATAAACACACTGTCGATGAGGTTTTCGGGGTTGTCGTATTGAGTAAAATAGTTGGAGATTTCATTGCCGAAGTATTTTTCGATGTCGGCAGGGGTAACGTTCTCCAAAAATGTTTTAATCATTGCTTTCGACACCTTGTAATCGGTGGGTTTGTTGTAATCTTTGAAAAATTCATCGGCTTTGGCTCGGATTTCTTCTTTGTCGGCTATTTTTGCCATCGACTGCATTGCGTAATATGCGGGGTTGAAAAATTCCATTCCGTTGTTGAGCACACATTCAAGCACGTAGTAATAGATTTTTTCAAAGCGGGCGAGATTGTCGCAGGCGTATTTGATGCTGTCTAATACTGTTCCGTATTCGGCTTTGCGTGATGGATTGGCGTTAACCCACTGCATAAAAGCGCGTTCCTGAGCCTGTTTCTCTTCAACGGTTTTTTGCTCGGTGAGACTTTTGTTGGCTTCGATAAATTTTTTCCAATAGTTGCTCGAATGGGAATATTTTGTTGCGTATTTGATTCTTACTGCCTCGTCGGCTTCCATATCGGCTTTCATAATGTCTTGACGGATACCGCGAACGTAAGATGTTATAGAGTTTTGGTTTTGCATATCCTTTACAATCTCAAAACTTGTGGAGTGGCGTTCGGTGCTGCCGGGGAAACCAATTGTCATTGCAAAATCACCCTCTTTGTAACCTGCAATTGAGATGGGCAAAAAGTGTTTGGGTTTCAAAGGAACGTTCTTTTCGGAGTAACTTGCAGGTTTGCCATCGGGACTCATGTACACGCGGAAAATAGAGAAGTCGCCAGTGTGACGAGGCCACATCCAGTTGTCGGTGTCGTGTCCAAATTTGCCAATTGATTCAGGACCAGCACCCACAAATCTTACATCTTCGTAATTGATGTAAATTACCATATAATAGGCATTTCCCGAAAAGAAAGGTTTAATCACAATGTCGTAATAATCGGCTGTGAACTCTTTTTTGGTAGCCTCTTTAAGAGCGTCAGAATTGGTGCGAATGGTTCTTTGACGTTCGTTTTCGGTCATTCCCGAATTAACGCCTTTGAGCACTTGGTCGGTAACATCGCGAATCTCTTGCATAAACTGCACGTAAAGTCCGGGAGTGGGAATTTCGTCTTGCAAAGTTTTAGCCCAGAAACCATCTTTGAGGTAGTTGTGGTCAACGCTACTGTGCTGCTGAATGCTCTCGTAGCCGCAGTGATGGTTGGTAAAAAGCAAACCTTGTTCTGATACAATTTCGCCGGTGCAGTATCCGCCAAAGTTTACCACGGCGTCTTTGAGCGACGATTTTTTGATAGAATAAACATCTTCGGGTTTGAGGCGGAACCCCTGAGCCTTCATTTGTTTATAGTTTTTGCCAATCATATTGAGGAGCCACATGCCCTCGTCGGCGCTTGCTGTAAGCGCGGTTAAGGAAATAATTACAGTAAGTAGTAATGATTTTATTTTCATTTTTTATTGCTTTTTGGTGTAATATATATTGTTAATGGATTCTCTATCGGGAATTTGGTCGGTGATGAGTTCGGCGTACGAAATTTTGGGTCCTGGCAGAGCGATAGTGCAAGTGAGGCTACCATCGCGCCACATTTCGGCACTTTGGTAGATAGTTTCGGTGGCACCGTTGATGTAAGTGATTTTGAGCAATGCGGGCAGGTATTTGTCGCCGTAGTTTTCGATAACGATGTAGTTGGTGGAATCTTCGCGGCGGATTTCTTTGATACCAAGGTCTGTGCTGCCTTTTTGAGCAAACCAATTGTTGTAGAAGAATTTAAGGTCTTTGCCCGAAACGCTCTCCAATGTGTAAAAAAAGTCGTAGGGGTGTGCGTGCTTTCTGCTCCACGCCGAGGTAAACTGCTGTAACGCCTTCTCCATTACATCGCTACCAATTATTCCCTCCAAAATGGTGTATCCCATCTGCGGTGTGTAATACGAAGCCATAGTAAACGTCCACGAACTGCTCATACTATACGACTTTGTAATCACTGGTTTTTCGCTACCTTCGCCTAAATGGTTGCCCACGTAGCCTGCTGAGCGGTTAACGCCCCTTGAATATGCCGAAATACTGTCTTGAAATAATTGCGGCACATACATCGTAAGTCCCTCGTCGATAAAGCCATACGAATTTTGGTTGATACCAGTTAAGAAGGGGAAGTAAGTGTGAGTGATTTCGTGAGAGGTGGTAAAAATCATATCGTCCCATTGTGCGTCTAAATCTTCGTTTACCATCATAGGAAACTCCATTCCGCCGCTACCCTCAAACAATGTCATCCACGGATAAGGGTAATCTACACCCGGACGATGTGCGCTGAGGTATTGTATTGTTGATTCGGCAAGTTCGGCGTTTCCCCTGAATTTAGGAGAACGGAAAACTGCTGAGGTGGTAACTCTTTTGCCCGATGCAAGGTTGAAACTTTTGGCTGTCCATTGGCTTGTGGCACTGCACCCAAACACAAAATCGGGAACCGAGTCGGCGCGAAACTTCCAAAGGTTTTTCTCGCTTTTAACTGCGTGAGAAGAAATATCTTGCTTGGTGATAATGTCGGTTAATTCGCCCGACGATAGTGCTGACTTGTATCTTTTTAGCACGTTTGGTGAATATACCTTGTCGGGATTTTGAAGCTCTCCCGTAGCCCAAACAGCTGTGTATTGGTCGGTGGTGAGGTTAACTTCGTAGTTGGCGTTTTCAAAATAAAACTCCTCGTTGCCCGAATGCTGAATGCGGTCCCACCCGTAAATATCATCGTACACAGCAATTTGCGGATAAAAGTATGGTACAAACCAAGTATCATTGTTGTATCGTCCGCCCCTCAGATGAGTGCTAGCAGCAATTTTGGTGTTCCACTTTATATATAGTGTAATTGATTGCCCCTGAGAAAGCGGTTTTGGCAGGGCAGCCTCAATCTGAGTATCAAACTCGGTGATAGTAAGGTCGGTACGTGTTTTGCCATCAACCAATTGCACCTTTTCTATTTCCACACCGTTGAAAATATCGCGGCGGTCTACACGGCGGTTTTTGGTAACTCCGTCTTTGTAGATATTTCGGTAAAGGTTTATAACAATGGAATTTAGTTCGCCCTGTCCGCAGTTGTAATCGTAAGTAACGGTTTCCTCTCCATAGAGATGACCCTCCGCGGTGCGAAAATCGGCAGAGATGTTGTAATGTGCAAAATTGGTTTTGTAATTTGCGCCCGGAATGCCCGTAGTGGTTCGGGTTCCGTTTTCCACTGCCTTAGCAAACGCCGAATCGGTATATGGTGTCGGCAGAGCTGCAATATTGTGTTGTGCCTTAGCCGACACACACGCCGCACACAACGCGGCAGCAATAATGAATTTTACCTGTTGCATAATGAGATAGTATTTAACCGCAAAGGTATGGAAAATTTTGGGGATAAGAATATTTTTTTTTATTTTTGCGTTATAACTATAAAAGTAGTGAATTATGAGCAAAGAATTAATCACAAAGGCTATCGCCGATTATTTTAAAACACAGCCTATTATAAAGGCTTGGCTTTTTGGATCGTTTGCTCGTGGCGAGGAGACTCCTATGAGCGATGTAGACATTCTTGTGCAGTATGATGAAAAGGCACGTGTTAGTCTTTTGAAACTTGCCTCAATGTCTAACCATTTAGAAAGTATTCTTGACCGGCAAGTGGATATTGTACCTGAAAAATGTCTTCGTTCACGAGTTGCCCAAAGTATTAACCAAGACAAAATACTGATTTATGAGAGAGCCCGTTAGAGATCGCGAACGATTGGAACATATTATTGAGGCTATTGACCGTGTGCTTAAATATTCCGCAGGCAAAACTAAAATTGAATTAACATCCGATTCTATGGGGTTCTTTGGGGTTGTAAAGAATATTGAAATTGTTGGTGAGGCATCTTATAAACTATCGAAAAGATTTCGACAACTCCATCCTGATACACCATGGGATGATATTACTCGAATGCGCCACGTGCTTATTCACGATTATTATCAGATAGATGAGGACGCAGTTTTCTATGTTATAGAAGATAATCTAAAACCTCTTCGTCAACAGGTTGCCCGTTATCTTACCGAAACCGATTGGGATGAGTGGGAGAAAAACGCTGTTGTTATCAACGAAACTGCTGTTCATAAAAATCTTATCCAAACTGCCGAGCGTATGAAAAAACGTGGCTACGACACCGATGAAATCTGCAAAATTACCGGTTTGAACCGTGACGAAATAGAAAATTTATAAAAAAAACGCCTACATTTCTGTGACGTTTTGTTGTTACAAAATATTAGTAACATTTTTATAATGCTGGGGTTGTTGCCGCTTGATTTTCAGTGCTTATAATTGTACTATCCACCGCCGTGCTATCTTTTACAATATATGCTTTGCAGTTGTATGGTCTTGAAATTTTTACTTTGGGTTTGGGGAATTTTTCGAGATAGTGGGCATAGTTGGGGTCGGAGAGGAGTTTTTTGAGGAAGATGCCGTAGATGGGCAGTGCTGTGGCGTTGCCTTGACCAAGTTCGCCGGTGCGGAAATGTATGCAACGATATTCGCCGCCAACCCATACGCCGCCTACAAGCGATGGCATCACGCCCATAAACCATGCGTCGCTGTGGTTAGACGATGTGCCGGTTTTGCCGCCAAATTCGCATTTGCCGTAAAAAGGTCTGACATAGTTCCAAAGGAATCCCGATGTGGTGCCGTATTCGGTCATGCCGCCTTTGAGCAATTGCTGCATAAGAAATGCCGGTTCGTAGTCAAGTGCTTGACTGTCGGTGTTTTCGGGAGTGTAGATAACATTTCCGTGACGGTCTTCGATACGGGTAACGAATATGGGCGCATGGTAAACGCCGTCGTTGATAACGGTGGAATATGCGTTGGTGAGTTCGAGCAATGTAACGTCGCTACCGCCGAGACATGTGGCTGGAATAGTGTCGCACAAGGGAGAATGAATGCCCATACGGTGTGCTGTGGCGTTGATTTTGTCGATGCCCACCTCTTTGGAAATTTGCACGGCTATGGTGTTGATGCTTCGGGCAAAGGCGGCTTTAAGCGAAAACGGCAGGTCGGTGCATGTGCCTTCGGCGTTGTGAGGTATCCAAAGTTTTTGTTTGCCTTTGTCCCAAACTTTCCACGAAACATATTGGTCGGTGCGCTCTTCGCAGGGACTCATGCCTTGATTCATGGCCTCGGCATAGTCGAAAAGTTTGAATGTGGAGCCGGGTTGACGCATGGCTGTTACTTTGTCGTATTTCCAAAAACGGAAATCAAGGTCGCCCACCCATGCTTTGATGTATCCTGTTTGCGGCTCAATGGCAATGAGCGAACCGTGCATAAATTTTACCATATATTTCACCGAGTCTATCACGCTGAGGGTGGTGTCGATAGAGCCGAGTTCGTAATCAAAAACAGTAACCTTGCGCGGACGTTGCATTTCGGCGTTGATGGCTGCGGTGTCGGCTTCGCCAAATTTTGCCACGGCTTTTTTGTATTGAACGGTGCGTTTTACAATGTTTTCGATAAAGTTGGGAATTTCGCGAAATTGCTCATCGCGCCAAGGATTGCGACCGTACCAATGTTGACGAAAATTTTGTTGCACCACTTGCATTTGTTCTCTAACTGCCTGTTCTGCGTAGGCTTGCATTGTGCTGTCGATGGTGGTGTATATTTTTAAACCGTCGGTGTAGAGGTTTACTTCGTTGGTGTCGCACCACTCAGAAAGTTCGTTTGCCAAAGCATCGCGAAAATATAGCGCCATTCCGTCGTAATTGTTTTCTACGTAATAATCAAGTTTAATGGGCTGTTTTACAATGCTATCGTATTCGTCGATGGGTATTTTGCCAAGACGGAGCATATTGGCAAGCACAGTGTTGCGGCGTTTGAGACTATTTTTTGGATTAATGCGGGGGTTGTATGTGGTGGTGGCTTTGAGCAATCCCACAAGCACAGCCGATTGAGCATAATCTAAGTCCTTGGGTTTTACGTTGAAATAGGTTTTGGCGGCGGTGTTGATGCCAAATGCATTGCTACCAAAATCCACAGTATTTAAATAAAGTGTAATAATCTCCTCTTTTGAAAAACGACTTTCGATTTTTACGGCGGCAATCCATTCTTTTAACTTCATTACCACGAGTTTAACTCCGGGAATACGACCGAGAATGCCGCGTTTGAATCGTCCCGAACGTGCTTTGTAGAGGTTTTTTACCAATTGCTGCGTAATGGTGCTGGCTCCACGTGCGCGGCGACCAAGAACAAAATCTTTTGCTGCCGAACCAATACCCTGAAAATCAATTCCATGATGACTATAAAAACGTTCGTCTTCGGTGCAAACAAGGGTTTTGATAAGTTTGGGAGAAATTTCTTCGTATTTTACGCGGGTACGGTTTTCGCTAAAAAATTTGCCCATAACCTTGCCGTCGGCGGTGTAAATAACCGAAGCCTCGCTTTGGGTGATGTCGCCAATCTGTTCCATAGTGGGACCCGTTCCAAACAGCCACAAAAAGTTGATGTCTACCAATATTATAAGGAGTACAAATTCCAACAGTATGATTATCAATGCTGCGGGCACTTTAACATACCATTTTGCGCGGGTTAATATGTCGATTGGGTTTTTCAATTACTTGTTAATTGTGAATTATGAATTATGCATTATGAATTATGAATTGTTTTTCTTGTACCAAAACCTTCTAACAAATATCAATTCTGATTTGCTTGAATTTTGAAACATATTTAGTCGTCGGTCGAATACTTGTCGGATATTAGAGCCCGTAGCCGTAACGCCGAGCGAAGAGTTTTTCATATTGTACCAAAGAGCAATTTTGCCGTGAATCGACGGGGCTATTTTGGTGCCTTTGCCAAACATATTGTTAAACCGTGAGTTACTTGCATTTATACCTGCATTAACGGCAATAAAAAACAAGAATTTGGTACGCACCACAAAGTTGTAGGCATATCCACCGTTAACGCCCATGCTCCAACTTTCGAGGTTGGCCTTTTCGCCGAGAAAAAGAGTGCTGTCGCTACTAATGCGTTGATTATAAAGGGCAAGACCTGCGAGAGCGCTTCCGGCAGAAATTTTTTGTTGTTGCGAAGCGTTGAACCCGGCGTTGTACGAAAACCGTTCGTGATTAAAGATGTAATCGCCCACGGCTGCAAAGTAAAACGACGAAAGATCAGGGTCGAAAGTGCCGGTTTCCCATTTATCTTTGTCGCGGTCAAAATTGTCGCTTTCGCTTTCGAGAAATCCTGTATAATGCTGAATATAAATATCTCCGGCAAAAAAACGGCAATAACCTTTGAGGTGCATATCGGTAGCACCTGTTTTTTTGTATTTTTTTTCACCGCCGGCAAACGACACCTCGTGACGGTATGCTATGTCGAAGGGGAAATATTTTGTCCAAATGCCGATGCCAATACCGCTGTGGCTGTGAGGCACATAGTTTAGTCCCGACTTTGAATCCGACATCGAAAAATTGTCGTTGAAGGTAAACGCCTTGGCAGCAAAACGATGTCCGTATTTGTGTACGTAGGTGGTGTCCTGCGCGTGTGCCGTGGCTATACTTAATGCGGCTGTTAGGGCTAATACTATTTTAGGTGCGGTGGCTATCATTACGATTATTTTGCCCGCAAAGGTAGAAAATATTTTTGATATTTTCTACCAATCGGGTGTAATAAAATAAAGCAACTAATGATAAAAACTTGTTTATCAGTTGTTTAGTTCTATTACATAACCGCATATTGTATCGTATTTTAAACAATAAGTATTATTTTTATATAATATTCGCTTGTCTTCTATTAAAAAAATATCATCATCACCATAAATATTGGACTTTTCAACACATATTTTGTTTGTAGGGTCAAAGATTATTCGTGTGTTTTGTGGTAATGAGAGATTTTTCTTTTTCATATAAAAATTTATATTCACTAAATCGTATGAGTAACCTGCAACAACCAACAAACTATCAAAACGATAGTTGTTGATGTTTTTTATTAAGTATATAAACCGTTCAATACAAGGTGCACAATGTGCATTAAGTAAATATACTATATTTCGTTGTTTGTTTAGTAGTAATGAAGAATCTAACTCATTATTAATTAACATATTTGTATCACTAATATTGAGTTGATTGCAATAATCGTACAATGTAGTTGTTTTTTGGCTACATGATGCTACAAACAACATAATTAATACTATAATTTGAATTATTCTATTCGTCATCTTTAATCAATTTATACAAAAATGTTTCTCCATCTTCTGAAGTTATGCCACAAAGATATATATTACCAGTTTGCTCATTTACAGAAAGTAAAAAATCATCAAATTCAGGATTTTTAATTTTAATTCTACGTTTAAGATTATTATCATAATCAAAACACCAAATTTCTTGTTTTGTAAAATCCTCACCTTCTGACAGTTCATGAGTTGGAATATTATTAGCAATCACATAGAAATATTTTTCAGTTTGACATGCATACTCAAAATAATATACAAAATTATAATCTTTAGGCATTAATGCATTCCATTCACCTTTGGGCTCAAATATAATATCTTCATGATTACGATATTTATACTGTTTGATCAATTCAAAATTATTATCGTAAATGTTTATTACAGGAAAACTAACCCAAATTTCAAAATATTGATCTAATTTCGGATTATAGCAAATACTACGTGCTGAAGCATTACCAGGAAAACACTCTTGGTTTGCCACAGTTTTATTGAAACTCTGCCCTGTTTCCCTACTGAGAGATATAAAATTGGGAACTTCAGGGCTAACGCCAAAACCATTAACATAGGAAGCATTGCTAACTATAGCAGTATCTCCTTTAAAAACAAAGTCACAAATTCTATCGTCAATGTGTGTTAGATAAGGTTTGTATTCATCCTTTTTTTTAAGTATCGAATCTACACACAAAGAATATATAGTATTATCGATAACATTATGAACATCAAGGTTTCCATTACGAAATTTTGGCGTATCACCTATCATTTCATCTGAATCATCTTCCATTTTGATGATACCAGCAATTGAATCTAACGTATTGAGATTGTAACAAGTGAAAAGATAATGATCTGGATTGCCCATAAAATTTTCCACAATCAAAACGGTATCAGCATAAACAAAATATGCTCCATTTGGATTATCTTCAGGAGTTGAAAGCTCTTGTAACTGATAGTTTTCAACCTCAGGCATTTGCATATCTTCAAAATATGTAATATTATCTACATCTGGTGATGGATATAGATGTTTGCTATTGTTTTGACATGAATACAAACACATAGCGACAATTATAAATGTTAGTTTTTTCATATTAATTGAAATATTATTTAGAATTCTTTTTTCTATCTTCTTTAATATTACGTTTAAATTCTTTTTTTTGTTCTTTGCGCGAAGCCCCGGCTTGTTGCATTTCACCTATCCGAGCCAAAATATTTGGGTGTGTCTTATGGTATTCTCTTTGTATAGCAACATAGCGTGTGTTTGCATAATTATGAAAAGCAGAGCCATCCTTAAAAAATACCATACAAATTTCGTAATAATGAGGTGAATATTTTTTGTAATTGGTTAAATCACATTTTTTATAGCAATGATCTTTGTCACTCCAATAGTCTTGACACACCACAGCCACTACAACCTCGTTTGACCAGGCATTATTTCCTAATAGGATGTCAAATTTATCCCTTTGAAATACAGAATAAGGCACAATCATGCCATTTTTATTTTTATTTTGGTAACAACACTTCTGAAAAAAAGTATTACGATTACCTAATTTTATAATTACAGTTTTTGCAGTATCATTATTATTTTTAAATTCTAAACTCATTGATGTTTTTTCAATAGATATCAACCAAGAACCATCCCAATTAGAATCAAATATGAGAGAATCGCCCATATATTCTTTATAATATGGCATTAACCAAAAATCTTTTATTTGTTTTGTATCATAATAAGGTTTTGATTTATCATATTTTGTTGAAAGAGAATATTTTGCAGCAACTACAAAAACTGTATCAACCATAATATCTTGTGCTGATACGATAATTGAACTTAGTATAAAACTAAAAATTAGAATTATTTTCTTCATTTTAAATTATTTTAAGAGTTAAAACTATTTCATACAATCAATTACAATAATTTATCTTGGAATTTGAGTTGTAATTTTATTATTCATCTTTAATCAATTTATACAAAAATGTTTCTCCATCTGAATTTAAGTTGCAAAGATAAATATTTCCGGTTTGCTCATTTACAGAAAGTAAAAAATCATTAACTTCAGGATTGTTAAATTTAATTCTACGTTTTAGATTATTATCATAATCAAAACACCAAATTTCTTGGTTTGCAAAATTCTCACCTTCTGATAATAAATAATTTGGATTATTATTATTTATCACATAGAAATATTTTTCAGTTTGACATCCATAGTAAAAAAAACTTGCCATAATATTATCTTTAGGCCATAATCCAAATCCTTCTCTTACTTCAAATATAATATCCTCATAATTACGATATTTATACTGTTTTATCAATTTAAAATATTTATCGTAAATGTTAATAATAGGAAAGCAATGCCAAATTTCAAAATATTGATCCAATTTTGTATTATAGAAAAAATTACGTGTTGTAGCAAGATGAGGATAACACTCTTTATTTTCTACAATTTTATTGAAACTCTGCCCTGTTTTACTATTATGGCATATAAAATTTGGAACTTCAGGACTTACGCCAAAACCATTAACATAGTAATCATTGCTAATTACTACAGTATCTCCTTTAAAAACAAAATCATCCAATAACCCTTCAATGTGTGTAAGATATGGTTTGTAATTATCCTTTTTTTCAAGTATCGAATCTACACTCAACGAAGCAATTGTATTACAGGTAACATCATAAACATCAAGGTTCCCATTACGTAGTTTTGTCATACCATCAATTATTTCACTTGTGCCATCTCCTCTTGTAATGCTGCCAGCAATAGAATCTAACGTATTGAGATTGTAACAAGTAAAAACTTTATGGTCGGGATTTCCCATAAAATTATTCACTATCAAAACTGTATCAGCATAAACAAAATATAGCCCATTTGGATTATCTTCGGGAGTTGGAAGTTGTTGTAACTTATAGTTTTCAACTTCAGGCATTTGCATATCTTCAAAATATGTAATATTATCTACATCGGGTGATGGATATAGATGTTTGCTATTGTTTTGACACGAATACAAACACATAGCGACGATAATAAATGTTAGTTTTTTCATATTAATTGAAATATTATTTAATTTGACTTATTATTGTTTGCTTCTTTACGCCAACTTTTGTATTCTTTTATTTGTTCTCTGCGAGAAGCCCCGGCTTGTTTCATTTCAACTAACCGATCCAAAAAAGTAGGGTGTGTTTTTCGATATTCTCTTTGAATAGCAGCATATCGGGGTCCTACATAATTTCGACAAAAAGCCGAACCATCTTTGATAAATATCATACATATTTCGTAATAATGTGGCGAATATTTTTTGTAATTGGTTAAATCACATTGTTTATAACAACGATCTTTGTCACTCCAATAGTCTTGACATACCACAGCCACTATAATATCGTTTGACCAAGCATTATTCCCAAATAGAATGTCAAATGAATCCCTTTGAAGTACAGTATAAGGTACTATCATGCCACTTTTATTGCCTATCTGCATTTTATTTTGGTGTAAATACCACCCACCAGCATTACGATTATTTATTTGAGAAAGTACTTTTTTTGCAGTATCATTATAATTTTTAAAGTCTAAACTAATTGATAGTTTTCTAAATATTCGGATATCATCAGTAAGAGTATACGACCAAGAGTATCCCTGCCAATTAGAATCAAATATAAGAGAATCGCCCATATATTCTTTATAATATTTCATAAACCAAAAATCTTTTATTTGTTTTGTATCATAAGAAATCTTTGATTTATCATATTGCGCAGAAAGAGAATATTTTGCAGCAACTACAAATACTGTATCAAACATAATATCCTGCGCAGATACAATTATAGAATTTAGTATCAAACTAAAAAGTAGAATTATTTTCTTCATATGCGTAAATGTTTTTTAATTGTTAAAAAATTGTTTGCTGCAAAGGTAAAATAAAAAAAAAGTGGAATGCAAATCTATTTTTGTTGCAATATTGTTTAATTGATTAAAAATCAATTTGTAAGCAAAGCAAAATGCAACAATGTTAATCTAATGTTAAGTGTGTTGCAGTGTTGCAACAAATAGTTTTAATGGTGCAACTTATTGTAATTTAGATATTTGATAAAAATAATAAGTTATTGATTGCGCGACTTGATTCGCGACTTGATAGAACGCAACGATGATGACTCAATTCCCAAAATAGACATCATTTCGGTTTCTGATTTTCCACAATCGCACAAAATAAGGTACAAAAGTTGGTTGTCGGTTAGATTTGTATAACATTTACCTATCTTTTCAACGAAATCAGGATTGTTAAATGCGTAGTACGCTCTCAGTAAGTTGACATTTTTTAAGTCTTTTGCATCAAAATGAATATTTTCTTCTATCTTTTTCATCAAATAAGCACCTTCCACATTAATTCTGTTGTAATCAGATAATTGCTTGTGCATTTCTACCTCTCTATGCTCCTTTTGTGCTATCACCGCCTTTAAGTCGGCGATTTGGGATTTAGATTTCAAATAATTATCTTCAATATTACGTGTATTGTTTTTATATCGCCGAATAATAAAAAAGATTGTCACCACAAAAACTATCAATACCGCAAGAAGCGAAAAGATAAAAACAGCAACACTTACCACATTATGGTTTGTAGGTGCTTCTTGATTAGATTTAGTGCCATTAATCCTTGAAATGATTGAATCTTTTTGACTTGCAATCATTTGAGAGTATATCAATGCCTTAGCGGTATCACTGTGATATAGCCGACACTTAACCGCGATGTCCAAAAATTCGATATTTTGTTCAGGCCAATCGCCGTTTATATTGGCAACGGATATAGATTCCGCCTCGGCAAACCTATTTTGATTAAGGTAGTATTTTGCAATATTACACTCAGCCATGGGATTAGGACGTCGTTCCACTGACTTTTTGAAATAATATAACGCGCCAACACTGTCGGAACTTATCAACAACTCTCCTAAGGCATTATAAACAAAAGACATATCAGAAGGGTTAACCCACTTATCCATAGCAAGAGCCTTGTGAAACCAGTCAGAAGCACTATCGTTTTGATTCAACTGCCGGTATAAGATAGCACGGTTAAGAAAAGCGTATGACAATTGGGCTTTATTTCCAGATAATAGAGAATAATTCAACTGCCTATCGGAATAGACTTTTGCTTTTTCCAAATCATTGTTGTAATAGCACAATAGCAATTTCAACCAGTTAATTAGCGAGAGTTCCATAGTAAACTCATTGTCAATAGCCATTTTTTCCGCACAAGTAAGATACTCCTGAGACTTACGATAATTGTTGTTGTAGCAATAGTAAGCACTTCTATAAAAGAGGGTCTGCACCAACTTACGTCTGTCGCTATTATGTGAATAATAGTGTTCGGTCAAGTTAAACAGTGAATCAATTCTTGAAGAGTGAGGCAACTGATAATCAAACTTCAACTGAATAAGATTATAGTAAGCCGACTCGTTCTCGTTTGCTGTTGTCATGTCAAGAGATGCGTACATCCGTTTTGCAAGGGGTTCATTCTTCCATATAATAAGGCTGTCAATGCGTTCAATCTGATGATATAGGGCAGTAGGCTTATCATTGCAAGATGTCAAGCCTAACATTATCATAGCGGCAACTAATATGACCAATATATTCTTCATATTCAATTTTTGCCGCAAATATAATGTTTATCTTTTAGCGAGAAAAACATATAAACCAAGAAAACGGAGGTATTGCCACGTATTACATTTTCGATGTCAGCATCAGAGATAATTTAAAATTTTTAATTTGCTTTTCCAAAAAAAATCGGTATCTTTGCAGTCAGTATCATTACAATGTAATTCTAATTCGAAATGAGCAGATTTAAAAGACTAGACGTATTAAACACAATGATTTCCACCGGTATAGTACCGTTGTATTACAATGCCGATGTGGAAAAGGTAAAAACCGTGGTAAAGGCCTGTTACGATGGCGGCGCACGTGTTTTTGAATTTACTAACCGTGGCGACTACGCACACGAGGTTTTTGAAGAAATCAACAAGTGGTGCGCCACCGAATGTCCTGAAATGATGATGGGCGTGGGTTCGGTGGTAGACCCTGCAACTGCCGCTCTTTATATTCAATTGGGTGCCAACTTTATAGTGTCGCCCTCGTTGAATCCCGATATGGCAAAAATTTGCAACCGTAGAAAAATTGCTTGGCTACCCGGCTGCGGCACTTTGAGCGAAATTAATCTTGCCGAAGAACTTGGTTGCGAGGTTGTCAAGATTTTCCCCGGAAAAGAAGTTGGCGGACCTTCGTTTGTAAAAGCCATCAAAGCACCGTGTCCGTGGACAAACATTATGCCCTCAGGCGGCGTTACCACCGACAAGGAGTGCCTCGAAGAGTGGTTTAAGGCAGGTGTGGCTTGCGTGGGTCTTGGTAGTCAACTCACCAAAGATTTTGCCACCATTACCGAAAAAATCAAGTCAGCATTGCAGACCGTAAAAGAAATCAGAAATTCAGCAAAGTAATATTATGGAAAGAACTTGGAGATGGTTTGGCAAGAAAGACAAAATTACTCTTGCCCAACTCCGGCAAATCGGCGTTGAGGGTATTGTCACGGCCCTCCACGACGTGCCTCTTGGCGAGGTTTGGACTC
>JAGCDD010000238.1 GCA_017651345.1 Bacteroidales bacterium
CAATGCAAGATATGTATTGGCGAACAATTTGACTGCCTCCGCCTCCTTCATACCCATAAAAAGTGTGTCGATATTCTCCTTGACTGCGCCATCCTGCAACAATCCTGCAAACTGACGCGCCTTTTCTTCGAGGAATTTCACGTCCGCAAGGCGTTGAATAGCGTCGTTCTCATCTTTGAACTCGGGTTTGTCGATGATTTTAGGAATGCCGACAATGATACGCGACGGATAGAGATTGTCGTACAGAGCCTTCGATTCGCGCAGAAACTCCGGCGAGAACAACAGGTTCAATTTCTTGACACCCTTTGCGGCATACTTTATATAAAGGCTGCGGCAATATCCGACAGGTATTGTACTTTTGATTACCATCACGGCATCGGGATTGACGCTCAGGACAAGGTCAATTACATCCTCAATGCAGTGAGTGTCAAAGAAGTTTTTCACTGGGTCATAATTAGTCGGCGCGGCGATTATCACAAAATCCGCATCTTTATAAGCCGTAGCACCATCAAGCGTTGCTGTCAGCCTCAGCGTCTTTTCCGCAAAAAACTTTTCGATATATTCGTCCTGAATCGGCGAAATGCGCTTGTTAATTTTTTCGACCTTTTCAGGAATTACGTCAACGGCAGTCACTTCGTGGTGCTGCGATAGCAATGTCGCCATCGACAGTCCGACATAGCCTGTGCCGGCGACGGAGATTTTAATGGGTTTCATATTAGTTGTTTTTGAATGTTAATTGATTAGTTGTCAAGATTATGCGATATAACATATTTATCCGTAAAACTCCTTGTACCATTCGGCAAACTTCCGCAATCCATCGCGCAATGAAGTCTTCGGCTTAAAACCAAAATCATGTTCCAACGCCGATGTATCTGCATACGTAACAGGTACATCGCCAGGTTGCATTGGTACTAATTCGATATGCTTGTCGAAATCGTAATCTGTCGGCAAAACCTCTGCCCTTACCAATTCCTCTTGTAAAATTTTCACAAAGTCCAACAAATTTTCAGGGCTGTTGTTGCCGATATTATATATTTTATAAGGAGGTACAGACAGACCGTCTGTGTCCAAGGATTTTTGTGGCGGACGGTTCATTACAAGATGCACGCCTTTCACAATATCGTCAACGTATGTAAAGTCGCGCTTGCAGTTGCCGTAATTGAAAATCTGAATCTTTTCGCCTTTTACCAACTTGTTTGTGAAGCCGAAATACGCCATATCGGGTCGTCCGCAAGGTCCATAAACTGTAAAGAACCTCAATCCAGTGCTTGGAATGTCGTACAATTTGGAATAGGCGTATGCAAGGAGTTCATTGGATTTTTTTGTGGCAGCATACAGGCTTACAGGGTTGTCAACTTTGTCAAGTTCCGAAAAAGGAATCTTGGTGTTGCCGCCATATACTGAACTCGATGACGCATATACCAAATGTTTCACAGGATTGTGGCGACAAGCCTCCAAAATGTTATAAAATCCGTTGATATTGCTGTTGATATAAGCGTCAGGATTTGTAATGCTGTAACGCACGCCTGCCTGTGCCGCAAGATTGACAACGATGTCAAATTTGTGTTCCTCAAAAACAGTTTTTATAAATTCCTTGTCGTCAATATTGCCTTTTTTGAAAAACCACTTGTTTGCGGATTTTTGTGCGAATGAGTCAATTTGTTGCAGACGGTATTCTTTGAGCCTTACATCGTAATAATCATTGAGATTGTCGATGCCGACAATGACTACATCAGACTCTGTTTTGAGCAAATCAACTACCAGATTGGAGCCAATAAAACCTGCTGCACCGGTTACAAGAATTGTTGTCATAGGATTATTTTTTGTCTTGTTCTTCAATAAAATTTTCTATCGCACGGATTATCGCCAACGGATCTTTGTTTTCCCACGCCCTTGTATTATCTTTTCCCTCAAAAAACAGTGAAAAGCTCTTTCCCAAATCGTCCATATCATACACCGCCAATACATAACCATTGGACGCAAAAGCCTCGTTGTTCTGTATCTGATGGTCGTTGATATGCTCGTTGTATTTGGCAAGGCGTGTTACCGCCAACACTTTTTTACCAGCGTTAAGAGCCTTCATGATGCTGCCTGACGCGCCATGACTCACCACAAGATCCGCCCATTGTATTTTTTCAAGAAATTCGTCCTGAGAAATAAAATCTTTGTATTGGTAATGCTTTGGGACATACGTGGACGTGCCTATTTGCGCAAACAATTCGCCGTCCAAAATCCCTTGTTCAAACAATTCGTCCAACTTGACGAACAGTCTGTTAAACTGATAGTTGCGCGAACCAACAGTTACAAATATCTTATATCCTTGCGGTTGTTTTGCCATCGTAAAACATCAATATAGACATCCGCAATAAATTGCGTTTTTGTAATATTTCTTTTGAGTCTCCCACTGCACAAAAAACAGGTCAGAATGTTTCTGCATCAGTTTGCCCGCCACGGTAGGCATATCGGCGCGTCCAAATGTCTCAATGAAGATAAATTTTTTCCTCAGCAACACCGTCAACAGATAGAATGGATACGCCACCATTGTACCCGTAGTTACCACATAATCAGGACGTTCCTTAATCCAAATCCACAGGGCCTTTATGCCGTTGACTATCATTTTGGGTATCATCCAAATATCTTTCAAGTCGGTCTGTTTCATCAG
>JAGCDD010000239.1 GCA_017651345.1 Bacteroidales bacterium
CTCGTGCAGTTCACATCGTCGGGCAACATTGAGGAAATGGAAAACATCGCCCGCAGCGGAATGATGGGCAGCATCTTGAACGACGTTGACCCCGAACACGTCAACCGACTCCAAAAAGCCGCCCTCGAATCGCCGTCTGGAATACCGATTTTGATAAGCCGCGACGTCATCCACGGCTACAAAACCATCTTCCCGATTCCACTCGGACAGGCTGCAACATTCGACACGGCATTGGTGCGCCAAGGCTCTGAAATTTCAGCGATTGAAGCCACAGCCGACGGCATCAGATGGACATTTTCGCCAATGATTGACATCGCCCGCGACCCGCGCTGGGGACGCATTGCGGAAGGTTACGGCGAAGATCCATACTTGACATCAGTGATGGGCGCGGCTGCAATCCGTGGCTACCAAGGCAACGGTACACTCAACAAACCCACCGCAATCGCCGCCTGTGCAAAACATTTTGTAGGCTACGGCGCATCCACCGGCGGTCGCGATTACAACAGCACCTATATTCCTCTCCATCAATTACATAACGTCTATCTACCGCCATTTGAGGCGGCTGCAAAGGCTGGCGCACAGACCTATATGTCGTCCTTCAACGACAACGACGGCGTGCCTTCCTCTGGCAACAAATACATTTTGACGGACGTTTTGAGGGGAATGTGGGGCTTTGACGGTTTTGTGGTTTCCGATTGGAACAGCATCGGCGAAATGATTACACACGGTTTTTGCGCCGACCCCAAGGACGCAGCCCTCAAAGCCATCACAGCCGGTATGGATATGGATATGGTTTCCAATTGTTACCTCGACCAACTCGAAGGCCTTGTGAAAGATGGCAAAATTCCCGCATCCCTCATCACCGAGCGTTGCAAAAACATTGTCCGCGTCAAGTACCGCCTTGGATTGTTTGAAAATCCGTATATAGTTACAAAACAGGACGTTAAGTACGCGCCCGCACACCTCGCAGCCGCCCAAAAGACCGCCGAGGAAAGCGCAGTGCTCATCAAAAACGCCAACAACACCCTGCCTTTTGCCTCCAATGTCAAGCGCATTCTCGTAACAGGTCCGATGGCAGACGCGCCCCACGACCAACTCGGCACTTGGGTTTTTGACGGCGAAAAAGACCACACAATCACGCCCCTCAAAGCATTGCAGGACAACCCGAACTATCAAATCACCTACGTCCCAGGACTTGCTTACAGCCGTGACAACAAGACCGACGGCATCGCCAAGGCTGTTGCCGCCGCCAAAAATTCTGACGTAATCCTCTTCGTCGGCGGCGAGGAATCCATACTCTCCGGCGAGGCACATTGTCTTGCAAACCTCAATCTCCAAGGTGCTCAGAGTCAATTGCTTGAAGCCCTGAAAAAGACTGGCAAACCCGTTGTGGCGGTCATCATGGCTGGTCGTCCGCTCACCATCCGCAGGGATTTGGAAAATTGTGATGCAATGATTTATATGTTCCATCCCGGCACGATGGGCGGCCCCGCGCTCGCCAACATTCTCAGCGGCAAGGTGAATCCATCGGGCAAATTGCCTGTAACGTTCCCCGTTTCGGTTGGTCAAGTGCCTGTGTATTACGGCAAAAGTATGACCGGACGCCCCGCAAGCGGCAGCGAAACTCTCCTGAACGACATCCCTGCCGAGGCTGGACAGACTTCTTTGGGTTGCACTTCATTCCATCTCGACGACGGCTTCTACCCGCTGTTGCCTTTTGGATATGGTTTGAGTTATACAACGTTCAAATACAGCGACTTAACAATCTCCGGCAGCACATTCTCCAAAGGCGATGTCATCAAGGTAACTTGCAAAATCACCAACACCGGCAGCGTTGACGGCGCGACAGTTGCACAACTTTACGTCCGCGACCTCGTTGGCTCCATCGTCCGTCCTGTCCTGGAACTCAAAGACTTCCGCCGCTTAGACATCCCCGCCGGACAGACCGTTGATGTAACCTTCGACCTTCCCGTCTCCCGCCTCGAATTTTACGGACTCGACAACAATTTCGTCCTCGAACCCGGCAAATTCCACCTCTGGGTCGCCCAAGACAGCAACCTGAAAGGCGCAGTAAAAGGCGAATTTGAAGTGAAATAAGTCCATTTTATTAATTGTTTATTTTTATGAAAGTCCGCAGCCCGATGGAAACGTCGGGCTGCGATTATTATTTAGGGGGGAATTTATTTGAAAATTTGAAAGAGTTTTTTTACTTTTGTCTGCCAGAATTGAGAAACAATTATTTGCAGGTTTTTTACGACTGATGAACACAAACAACGAATTGATAGTCAAGGATTTCATTATGAAAAGCAAGGAGAAAACAATCAATTTTCTCCTGAAAACTTTTTCGTGTCTGAAATTCGATGACTGCGAGGATATTTTTCAGGATTCGTTGTTGATATTTTACGAAAAAATCGTCAAGGGCGACCTCGACAACATCAAATCTTCATTGTACACTTTTTTCGTCGGAATTTGCAAATTGAAAGCGCTCGAATTTAGCCGCAAAATCAGCAAAACTTCCTATATCGAGGACAACATCGTTTGTGGAAATTTTTCAGAGGAAAAAATCGAGACAATTTTAAATCTCGACAGTGAAGACCCAACTATCGAAAACGCTAAAACTCAGGCTGTTAATGAAATTATTGCAGACCTTCCCGACACGTGCGCAAAAGTGTTTTGGGGATATTTTAGGGACGGATTTTCACTCAAAACTTTGGCGACAATGTACGGCAAAACCGAATCCGCAATGAAGGTAACAAAATTTCGTTGCTCGGAAAAATTCAAAGAACGTTTCCGCGAAGTGTTAAACAAAATTTTAAACAAAGTATTATGAATCAAGAATTTAACGACATACCCGAAGAGGCATTGAAGGATGACGAGACTTTGGTAAAATTTCTTCGCGGCGAACTTTCCGCAGAAGACGAGGCAGCTTTTATACAAAAACTTCGTGAAAATCCCGAACTAAAAACCCGCGCCACAGCCGTTGCTCGCCTTATCAAAGGTATTGAAAACAAAGGAGTTGCCGATGATGAAAATCTAAAATCAGCCTTCAAAAAACTCTCAATTGATGACGTGAAAAACATTTCAAAACCATCGTCGGAAAACGAAAAACCGGCTGCAAAAACCATTAAATTCAAAAAGATTTTTGCGTGGGCGATGTCCGCCGCTGCGGTGTTGGTTTTGGTGTTTGGACTGAGGATTTTTTACGTCAATTCTTCATACGAAAAAATCGCCGCCGAATATGAAAATTCCGTCCCATTGTCCGAAATTTTACGCGGCCGAGATGAAGATATAAAAAAGGAAGTTAATACATTGTGCAACAACGTTTTACAAGGTATAAATTTGAACTCAACAATTGAAAGATTAAAAGAAATTTTTGAAAAATCACAGGATGAAATTTTCAATGAATATTCAAATTATTTTGAAACTTCGGGTTGGTTTTTGTCGCTCGCACACCTTAAAAATCATGACCCCGAAAAGGCTAAACCAGTCCTCAAAAAACTCGTCGAAAATCCTGACGTAAAACGCAAAGTGAAAGATAATGCAAAAGAAATTTTAAAACGTTTAGAATGATGCGGTTAAAAACCTACATATCAATCTGTTTGCTCATTTTTTCGATTGTCGGCACGGCTGTCGGGCAAGTGAAAAATGCGTTGTTTGTGGGCATATCCGACTATCCTGAAAATTCGGGATTTGACGGAATTAATGGCGAAAATGATTATAAAATAATCGGCAAAATGCTTGATAAAAAAGGCTTCAAAACCACAAAACTCATCAACTCCCAAGCCACCGCCGCCAACATCCGCGCCGAACTCAACAACCTTGCAACAAACTCTGAGAAAGGCAGTTACATCTACATTCATTTTTCGTGCCACGGTCAACCTTTTGAAGATAAACCGCCGTTTGACGAGGAAGACTTTTGGGACGAGTCAATTGTTGCATACGACGCCCAAATCAATTATCAATCAGGTGTTTATGAAGGTGAAAATCATATTCTTGATGACGAACTTCATAAATATTTCAGCCAAATCAGACAAAGGATTGGCGAAAATGGTTTGTTGTGCGTTGTGATAGATGCCTGTCATTCAGGAACATCGTCGAGGGACGACCTTGATGAAGATGACATCGTGCGCGGCACAAAACTTGGTTTCAGTGAAAACGGCAAAACCTTTGCGCCGAGAATCAACAAACAGGGGAATTTCAAAATTGACAAAATCCCCGGCTCCGCCGACATAATCATCCTCGAAGCCTGCCGCGCCTATCAGTATAACAAAGAGGTCACAAAAGGCGGAAAACATTACGGCGCACTGTCGTATTATGTCGCAGAAGCACTTGAAAACCAAAGCATTACCAAAAAACTTGATTGGGTTCTCCGTGTCAACGATTTGATGGAAGACGACAACACACTGACTGACCAAAATATGGTTTATGAATCAAGTTTTTGAGAACTTTTCCCTTAATCCAACATCACCCACGCCGCCCAATAGTATGGGTCGGGATATTGTTTCTTAACCTCGTCCTGCGCCATCTGCAACGCCTTGTGCCGGTCGTTGGTTGCAAACAAAAATTTATAAAAATACTCCATAAATGTCGCCGTTGCATTGTCGTCAACTTTCCACAACGACATCAGAATCGAACCCGCCCCCGCCTGTTTGAAAGCACGTTGCAATCCAAAAACGCCGTCCACGGGAAAAATTCTTCCACGCGCCGTCTCACAAGCCGAAAGCACCACAAGTTTTGTATTGGAAAGGTCGAGTTGAGAAATTTCGTAGGCGGTTAAAATCCCGTCCTCGACGTTTGGCAAATCAAAATTGCCCTTCCATGCATTATTCGCGCCAGAAAGTGCAAGACCGGAGAGAGCCATCGCGGATTCCTTTTGAGAATAGGTGTTGACAGATTGGGCGAAAGGCTTGTTGGAATCATCTTCCAAATAAAAACCGTGGGTTGCAATGTGCAGAATATCAGGCGAATTGCCGCTCAATTTCTTGAAAGATTCTTCGGTAGCGTTTTCGCCACAAATAGTATCAGTTTTGATGTTTGCGGCAGTTAAAATTTTGGCAACACTTTTTATTTCAGTTCCCGTGTTTGGAAGGTTTTTGAAATCCACACCGCGAACCGCAACGTCCGAATTTGTAATTGAATTTTTGTAATCAATGCCGCCATAAAGTGCTGAGGTTTTGAAAGATTTTATGTCTAACGATTTGATTTCAGGTATGTTGGCGGTTGAGGATACTCGTACCATTTTGTATTTTTGGTTGAGCGGTTTGCCGTTTTCGTCGGTAAATAAATCAAAATTAAGTTGCGATAAGTAGCCGCAAGGAGAATAATAGATGGTGCAGGCATCGGGCATATGTTGTTCTAAATGCTTAAAAAGAACAGTGTAGAGCGCCATTGTACGATTAATATAAATTTCATTACAAGTAATTGGATCATACTTCTTGGCAAAATAAATTGAATCAAATGGTTTGGCATCAATACAAAACTCTAAAATAGGTGATTTATAATTCTTTCCAATTACAAATGCACAATACAATGTGTCAGTGCCTGAACCATTGTTCTTTTCAGGCGCAAACATTTGACTAAATTCTACAGCATATTCACCGTCAGACAAAGAGTTTTTTACATCTTGCCAATTTTTTGAAGAAATAAGAAGCATATCCTGTAAATCATTAATATAATGTAAAATACAATCCTCTTGTCTTTCTATTTCACTTTTCAATTTAACAGCCTTAACGCTATCATAAGTTAGAAACAAATAATCATGTTTTATTTTTTTCAACTTATTATATTTATTTTTCAAATTACTATCAGAACTGTTTTTGATGTAGTCTTCAATAATTTTATCTGAATTGAGCAATAGGTTTTTACAAAAAAG
>JAGCDD010000240.1 GCA_017651345.1 Bacteroidales bacterium
ATCCGTGAATCGGTATAACAAAACGAAAATTCCGACAAAGAAACTCTAACTCAAAGTTTTGGATTAAAGTGCCGTTGGTATAAATCAAAACTTCGCATCCAATTGATTTTAAGGCTTTTAATATTTCAATAATCCGTGTGTGAAGAAACGGTTCGCCACCGTTAACAATAACTCTGTCGAAGGTAGAAATCCCCATTCTGTTAAGGTATTCCATTAGGTCAGAGGGTGTGATTTCGTTTTTAACTTTTGAGTTATGGATCGTGTTGTGAGAATAGCAATAAATGCAGTTTTGGTTGCAAGTGTAAGTAACATTACAATAAAATATCTTCATATTGCGATAATTATTTTAGAGGAAAATCAGTATTTCTTAAAATATCCTCGCGTGATATATTATCTTTTGCGATATAACATCCTCCGTTACAATGCGTTTCGTAAAAAACGCAATCTTTGCATATCTTGTTCAGTATAATGTTTTGAAGTTCTAAGTGTTTGGCTTGTAAGTAATTGGTTAGTATTTTGTAAGGTATAATTTTGTCTCCGTCAAATAGATTGATTAAATGATCAGAAAACTGATTGCAATGCCGCAAGTTATAGTCTGCGTCAATTAATCCAGTACATTCCAAACGGCATTTTGAAAACGTATCAAAAACTGGAATCTTAGTACCGTAGAGAAAGCAAAGCGGCACAATGTGGTCTTTATGAGGGTTGATTTTAGCCTCAGTAAGCATATTCCATACGTTTTCATATATGGTTGCTATTTCTTTGCGGTGTAAGAAAATGTTTTCTGTACAATCAAGAGTAAGGTTGACTTTTATGTTATCGCCCAAAGCCACTACACGTTTGATGTCCTCTACTAACTTAACCGCATTAGTTTTTTCAGAAATTTGAACTTCGAGACTTCTTGCCCCTTTTTTATCAAGCATTAAAGTTTCTTTCGTTAACTTTTTGGAGAATTTGAAATTATAAACTATGCCGTCTTTTTTTCGTGGTTTAAAATTTTGCAAATTATTGCAAAGACCGTTTGTGAATACTGATACTCCTTTAAAATGTTTTTGTGCAATCTTCATCATTTGAGCAAAATCGGGATGTAATGTTGGTTCACCACCCATAATCTTGATTTTGGGTACTGAGTTATCTTTGAAATAAACGCATAGTTTTTCAAATTTATCCAAATCCATATTACTTTTGCCGCGTGAGTTGCGGTTAAAACAGTTACTGCAATTAGCGTTGCAGTTTTCGGTAAGATATACTCTTATTGATTCTAACATGTTTCTTTTGTTTTAATTGATACCATCGGGCAACGGATGTCGCCCATCCCTATTATCCCGAAAATTTTTATGGAGTAACCAGGACAGCCGCTGTTACATATCACTTTGTAACGGCAGTTGTAACATACAGAGTTTTCTGGTATTATAATTTGAGATATAGTATTCAGTTTGTTGTCAATTATTTCAATTGAATCGGTAAGTAGATTGCCAAGTATATCGTTTGTACACGAACACGGCAAAACGTTAAAATCCGAATCAACATAAAATTTGGCATAACCATATCCGCAGTTGCTCAAAAGTGTGTCGGGGTTAATATTGTCTATATGCTTGTCCCATAAATCAAAATCGAACAATTTACCTACATATACCCTAAATTTGGCTATATGTAAAATATTATCAACCAAGTTGTTCCATTCTGTGTAAGAAATAAATGCATCACTTGAAGGATTCAAAACCTGTTCCCACGAAACCTTCCAATGAGAAAACTTGTAGTGGTTTAATAGTTCTGCCAATTCTTCGATATTGCCGTAGTTAGTTGGGTTTACAGTAGTAGCCAATGCTATATGCTTGTAATAAGGCTGTAATTGATTCAATTTGTCTATCACATTATCAAACAAATCAGTATTTCTCAATTTGTTGTGAATAGTCTTTGTGCCATCAAGAGATATTTGAGCATAAACATTTCCTTGTAATTTTAACTGCAAATAGTTCAATATATTATCTTCAAACGAACCATTGGTATTTATCAACACTTTTTGGAACAATGAAGACGCACAATTTATAATCTCTATAAAATTGGGATGTAAAGTAGGCTCACCACCAGTAACAATAAGCACAGCATCACAATAAACACGACTGAGTTCTGTCAATATCTTTTGTGCAGAACTCAGACGCATCAAGTTGTGCTGTTTCGTTAGGTTTTTCCTAATGCAGAAACTGCAATTGGCATTGCAACTGTCAGTGATTATGAAATATATTTGCCTTATCGGTTGCAAGATGAACTATCTTTTTGGATTTTTCCTTTTCTTCCCACAATCAGATTGACAATCACAGTTCTGACAATCACAATTTTGGCAATCGCAGTCATCGCAATCGCAATTTCTCAACATGTCTGCCTCCCACCATCCTGAGGAGTGCGTTATGGTCATATTTTGGGTAATGTCCATATTAGACATTTCCCAATAATCGAGGCTACTATTTGTTTCTAATGTACTCATATTTATTGTATTATAATTATTTTTTTTTGTTTAATTGATTAAATGCCTTAGCAATGTTGTTTAGTATTGATAATAATTCGTTATGATACTGATAATCAATATTTTCTAATAAAAAATTGTCAACAGATTGTTTTATTAATTCTGCGATGGAGAAAATAGCAATATCTTCTGTTAAAGGAAAATACTCAATTTCAAAAGACATATCACGATTGGCTATCTTAAAAATTGAATTCCATTTTTCTTTTAATGGAGAATTGATTCCAATATCTTTTCTCCTCACCTCAGTTAATTCACCTTCCTTACGTATTTGTTCGTCTGTTTTGCGTTTTATTATAATGTTCTCATTGGAACGTATTTCTATTATATATCGTTCAATAAATAACAAAGCAAATGAATCAATTGCCAAAACTGATACATTGTTGTCTATTGACTTATAAATATTTACATATTTTTGTATTTCCATAATTATACTGATTTGATTTTTATTTAATTAGTTATAAAATTTTCTTCTTATTTCTTTAAAAACATCTTGGAAGACTTCATATTCGTCATCAAGAAAATATATGAAATTTTTTCTTATGATTTTATAGAACTCATCACATTCGTCCTCTTTTTCAGGACCGCAATACATATACGAAAGACCACTATCGTGTCTATATAATCTTGATAATAGTTGTTTTAAAAATCCATTTTCCATTTTCTTTTTTTTTAAGTTGTTCCTACTCTATTAAGTTTTTCGGCTTCCCTTGAAATCTTTCTCTGAATAAGAGATATATTTCTTAAATACAAATGTAAGTAATATATTTTACAAAAGCAAATTATTAAGCGATTTTTTCCTACAATACTCAAAAAAAACTTAATACATTGATTACTAATTTATAGCATCAATGTACACCACTCATTTCCTCTCTTTATTCACAAAAAAAACGAAAATATTTCAACCTAATATTTGTAAATATAAAACTATTTAATATTTTTGCTCAGTGTACTGAGTAATTTTACTCAGTGCACTGAGTAAAATTTTTTGAAATGTACAAACGAATTGATTATAAGACAATTACAAACCGAATAAATGAACCAAGAAAGTTCATTCAAGTTATAATGGGTCCTCGTCAGGTTGGTAAAACTACGGTTGTAAAACAGGTTTTACAAGATTTGGATAAACCATATCTGTTTTTTAGTGCAGATAATGTTCCTGCCACCAAAACAAGTTGGGTTGCAGAGTGTTGGCAAACTGTAAGAACCAAAATGAAGGTGCAGGGTTACAAGGAGATAATAATTGTCATTGACGAAATTCAAAAAATTGATAATTGGAGTTCGGCTGTTAAAACTGAATGGGATGCCGATACCTTCAACGATTTGAATATCAAGGCGATCATTCTTGGTTCTTCTCGCGTATTACTCGAAAAAGGTCTTTCGGAATCAATGATGGGGCGTTATGAAGAAATTCGTATGTCGCATTGGAGTTACCCCGAAATGCACGAAGCCTTTGGCATCAGTCTCGAACAATATATATATTTCGGCGGGTATCCAGGTGCTGCGCAACTGATTGAAAATCAAGACCGTTGGGAACAGTATGTTATTTCTTCGATAATTGAGGCCACTATCAACAAGGATATTTTGATAGATACGCCCATCAGCAAGCCAGCACTTTTACGACAGACTTTTGAACTTGGAGCGGCTTATTCCGGTAATATTCTTTCGCTTAACAAAATGCTTGGGTCGTTGCAAGATGCAGGAAACACCGTTACTCTCTCTAATTATATTAACTTGCTCAACGATAGCGGTTTATTGACAGGTCTTAATAAGTTTTCGATGGATTTGTCGAGGCGTAAAGCAAGTATTCCAAAATTTCAAGTATTTAACAACGCACTCAAAAGTGTCTATTTTGATTACGGATTTCCCGATGTGGTTTCCCATCCCGAAAAATGGGGGCATATTTTCGAGTCTGCAATCGGAGCACACCTTTTAACTAATGCATTCAAAGAACGTTACGAAGTGTTTTATTGGCGAGAAAACAATGCCGAGGTAGATTTTGTTATCAAAAAGAAAAATTCTGTTGCTGCCATTGAGGTAAAAAGTAACAATAGAACTACTAATGTCGGTTTGCAAGAGTTTGTAAAAAAGTTCAATCCAAAAACATCGCTTGTGGTGGGTACCGGAGGTTTGCCTGTGGAAGAGTTTTTTAGCATCAATCCTGTGGAATTGATAAAATAAATGTGTTATATATATAAGGTGTACTCAAAATATCTTACCTTTACATCCGAAACATTTATAAACTATGACCAATCAAGAAATCCAATCCAAAATACTGCAACTCAGAGAGTTTCTTAATAGTTGCAATTATAAGTACTACGTGCTGGCGCAGCCGGATATATCTGACTATGAGTATGATATAAAGATGGCAGAGTTGCAAAAACTCGAATCCGATTATCCCGAGTTTGATGACCCAAATAGTCCCACCAAGCGAGTGGGCGACGATACCAATATCGAGTTTGTGCAGGTGCAACACAAATACCCAATGCTTTCGCTCGGCAACACTTACTCCGAGGGCGACCTCCGTGAGTTCGACGCCCGTATCCGCCGCCTTACCGACAAGCCGTTTACCTACGACTGCGAGTTGAAATTCGACGGCACATCCATTTCGCTCACCTACGACCACGGAAAACTTATTCGTGCCGTAACTCGTGGCGACGGCGTTCACGGTGACGATGTTACCGCCAATGTGCGCACTATCAAGAGCATTCCATTAACTTTAAATAATACCACGCAATATCCTGATTTCTTTGAAATTAGGGGCGAAATTTTAATGCCTCACGCTTCGTTGCAACGCCTAAATGCCGAACGCGAGGAGATTGGTGAGCCGCCGCTTGCCAATTGTAGAAATGCCGCCGCTGGTGCGCTCAAAACGCAAAATTCTGCCGCCGTGGCCAAGCGAGGTCTCGATTGTTACCTTTATTATTTGATGATGGATTCGCAGCCCACCGATTCGCATTTTGAAAATATGCAGTTGGCAAAATCGTGGGGTTTTAAAACTTCGGAACACGTAAAAAAGGCCTCTGACATATCTCAGGTGCTTGATTATATCGCTTATTGGGATCGCGAGCGCGAAAACCTCCCTTACGACATCGACGGAATTGTTATTAAAATTGATTCCATAAGTCTTCGCGAACAACTTGGCTTTACCGCCAAAACTCCACGTTGGGCAATTGCCTACAAATTTAAGGCAGAAGAAGCCGCATCGCCCTTAATATCAATAGATTATCAAGTTGGAAGAACAGGCGTGATCACACCCGTTGCCAACCTTGAACCCGTGCATCTTGCCGGAACAACCGTTCGCCGTGCAACACTTCACAACGCCGACATTATCAAGAGTTTAGACCTTCATTATGGCGATACCGTGTTTATCGAAAAAGGCGGCGAGGTGATTCCAAAAATTACCCGTGTCGACATCTCAAAACGCAAACCCGGAGCACAGCCGGTGAAGTATATCGAAAATTGTCCCGTTTGCGGAGCCACTCTTGTGCGCAACGAAGGCGAGGCCGGTTCGTATTGTCCTAATTATCAGCATTGTCCGCCGCAAATTACCGGCAAAATTATCCATTTTGTAACCCGCAAGGCAATGGACATCAACTGCGGCGAGGCTACCATCGAATTGCTTTATAAACAAGGACTTATACATTCTCCTGCCGACCTTTACGACCTTACCGCGCCGCAGATGGCACGTCTTGAACGTTTTGCCGAAAAATCTGCCAAAAACTTTGTGGAGAGCGTGCGCAAATCTACGCAAGTGCCGTTTGCCCGTGTGCTTTATGCATTGGGAATCAGGCACGTAGGCGAACAAGCCGCCAAAAATTTGGTAAAGCATTTTCATAATCTCGACAACATTATAAATGCCACCGTTGAGCAGATTGCCGAGGTCAACGACATTGGCGAGGTAATGGCAGAGAGCATTTACCAATGGTTTCGCAACGAGGAAAACCTTTCGATGGTATGTCGTTTGCAAATGGCTGGACTTCAATTTGCAAGCAACCAAACCGAGGAAGATGCAGCACCTGTGAGCAATAGTCTTGCCGGATTGAACATCATCGTTACCGGTAGTTTTGCCACTCCGCAGCGCCGCGCCGAACTCGAACAGATGGTGGAACAAAACGGAGGAAAACTTCAATCGGGCGTCAACGCCAAGACAAATTTTGTGGTTGCGGGCGACAAACCCGGTGCTTCAAAGATAGCCAAAGCCGAAAAACTCGGTACAAAAATCATCTCAGAAACAGAGTTTTTGGCAATGATAGAACCTCAGGCATAAAAAATCAACGCAAAGCAATACTTTATATAGATAAATGTAAATCTCTGATTAACATGTTAATATAAAAGCAAAATAAAAAAGAATCAAAAAAAAATGCAGTTTTTTTAAAAAACATCGCCAAAAAGTTTGTTTAATTGGATAGAAATCACTTATTTTGCAGTCCGTAAAAAACAAGGATTAAAATGAATAAAACGAAATAAAAATGTCACGTATTTGTACACTTACCGGAAAGAAATTGCAGCGCGGAAACAACGTTTCGCACTCCAATAGAAAGACCAAGAGAACTTTTCTTCCCAACTTGCAGGTAAAAAAGTTCTATCTTGAAGAAGAACAGCGTTGGATAACGCTCAAAGTATCAACAACCGCAATCAAGACTATCAGCAAGAAAGGCCTCAAAGCTTGTCTCGACGAAGCCGTAGAAAAAGGATACTTACTCGGCTACTAATTAATTAACATTTAAAAAGTTAGAACAAAATGGCAAAGAATAAAAACAGAGTACAGGTTATTTTGGAATGTACCGAGCAGAGAGAGAGCGGTGTTCCCGGCATTTCTCGCTATATCACAACCAAAAACAAAAAGAACACTCCCGCTCGTTTGGAGTTGAAAAAATACAATCCGTACTTGAAAAAGTACACTATCCATCGTGAAATCAAGTAAAACTGTATAGACAATGGCAAAGAAAGTAGTTGCAACCCTTAAAAAGGAAGACGCACAGGACAAAGCCCTCACACGTATCGTTAAGGCAGTTCGTTCGCCCAAAACTGGCGCTTACTGCTTCAAAGAGGCTATCGTTCCTCAGGCTAAGGCCAAAGAGGCTCTCAAAGATTTGAAGTAAATCATATCTTTCGCAAAGGAATATAAAAGCCGGAAAGTTTTTTCCCGGCTTTTGTGTTTTTATAATCCTTTGAAAAATAATTTTTTAGATATATCCTTTTATTTTATTTTTTTTTATATTTACAAAGGATTTGTTACTCATCGGGTAATTTTCCAAATATTTGTAAATTAACATATTAACTAAACGAATATGGGACTATTCGGATTATTTTCAAAAGAGAAGAAAGAGAGTTTGGACACCGGATTGGCTAAAACCAAGGAAAGCGTGTTCAAAAAAATTCAACGCGCCATCGTAGGCAAGTCGAAAGTTGACGACGAAGTGCTCGACAACCTCGAAGACGCGCTTATTACATCCGACGTAGGCGTGGACACCACCTTGAAAATCATCAAGAGGCTTGAAGAGCGCGTGGCCAAAGACAAGTATGTGGGCACGTCGGAACTCAACAAAATTCTCAAAGAAGTAATAATCTCGCTCCTCAACGAGAACACCGCCAACAATTTCTCCGACAGCATAGCCACTAAGGACGGACTTCCGTATGTGATTATGGTTGTGGGTGTTAACGGCGCTGGCAAGACCACCACCATAGGCAAACTCGCAAACCAATTTAAAAACGCCGGCAAAAAGGTATACCTTGGAGCCGCCGACACTTTCCGTGCCGCAGCCGTGGAGCAATTGGAAGTTTGGGCTCAACGTGCCGACGTGCCTATCATCAAGCAAAATATGGGTGCCGACCCTGCATCGGTGGCGTTCGATACTCTTAATTCTGCCGTTGCTAATAAAGCCGACGTGGTGCTTATCGACACCGCAGGACGTTTGCACAATAAGGTTAACCTTATGAACGAACTCTCTAAAATTAAGCGAGTTATGACCAAGGTGATACCCGACGCTCCTCACGAAGTTCTCTTGGTTTTAGACGGCAGCACAGGTCAGAACGCATTTGAACAGGCCAAACAGTTTACCCTTGCCACCGAAGTTTCGGCAATAGCCCTCACCAAATTAGACGGCACTGCCAAAGGCGGTGTGGTTCTCGGCATCAGCGATCAGTTTAAGATACCCGTTAAGTACATAGGAGTAGGAGAGAAGGTTACCGACCTGCAACTGTTTGACAAAGAACAGTTTGTAGATTCGCTTTTTAACTAATTGATTTTGAATAAGGTATAATGCCGACAGTCAAAATCCCCATTTACTTGGCTCCATTGCAAGGTTTTACCGATGCAGTGTTTCGTTATGCATTTCAAAAGCATTTTGGAGGTGTGTCGCTTTACTTTACACCCTTTTTTCGTGTGGAAGATGGCGAAATACGTCGTCGCGAACTCCGTGATATTCAACTCGCTACGAATCTCGGAAGCGTAGAAAACCTTGTGCCGCAGATTATAACCTCCGAACCTAACGAGGCTGAATTGCTAATTTCTACCATTAAAGCATTGGGATTTAATAGAATAGATATTAATTGCGGTTGTCCGTATCCTATGCTTAATCGCAAGTTTAAAGGAGCAGGCATACTTCCATATCCTGAAAAATTGTCTGCATTGTTGGATTCGCTCGCCAAATATTCCAACATACGGTTTTCGTTGAAAATGCGTCTTGGAATGACCTCTTCCGATGAATGTATTGATCTTGTGGAGATTATAAACCGTTTCCCCTTTGAGCATATCACCATCCATCCTCGCACAGCCAAACAAAATTATGGAGGAGTGGTTGATTTAGAGGCATTTAAACGTTTAGCCACGTTGTTGAAAAAACCGATTGTATATAATGGTGATATACTTGATACTCAGCAAATTAACGATTATTATCAAAACTATCCCTTTATATCTGCCGTTATGATAGGTCGCGGCATATTGGCAAATCCATTTTTGCCGATAGAATACGCTGAAACTTCACCTATCCAAGACAAAAAATCAATATTTCTTGATTTTCACAACACCCTATTAACCACCTACTTAAAATATTCCGAAGGTGGCGAATCGCAAGTGTTAGACAAGATGAAGACCTTTTGGGAGTATTTTCTGCCATCCTTCCCTCACAAAACCCGTAAACAGATTCTCAAAAGTCGCACCCTGCACGAGTATGAGGGGTTTGTGATAATTGGTGTGAGGGGGATGGATTAACGCATCTCCTCAGTTTTCCAATCTGAAATGGTTCTTGTTTGCGACGAAAAAGTGATAGCCAATTTTACAATGGGCTTATCTTCTTCAAGTAAAGCCGCCTTGTAGTCGCGGTCGTCAATTTGGTCGAGGGCTGATTTAACGCTTTGTTCGTATTTTAATTCAATTACATAATTCTTCTTGGGCAGTCGGAGAAGTAAATCAGATTTTCCGAGGGCTGTTTCCACATTGGCAGTAACATTGGCACCAAAAGAGGAAAGTATAGTGTAAATGATTGAATGATAATGTTTTTCGTTCATATTGTTGAGCGAAAACGGAAACTTACGGAAAAATTTGTTCAAGGCATCTATAAAGGGGGGAAGGTTGTTTTCATTTACAAAATTAATGTATGCTTTTTTGAGCATTGTAACATCCGATATTTGGTAATTGTAGCGGTATAACACCTTAGCCGTTGATGATTTAACCTCTTCGTTTGGATACCCCAAAATGTACAAATTGTATTCCTGATTATATTCTTTGATGGTTAAGTAACCTGTTTGAAACAAAAATGGTACTAAGTCGGTAATTTTTTCAACAGGTTGGTTAAAACGATCTGAATCACATTCAATATCTTCGTAATCAGCCATTTGCAAATCAAACTTTCTGATTAGTTGTATCAATGATGAAGGTGTTGCCGACCCAAACCAATAATCATCTAACACATTGTTGTTTAATGCTTTAATTACTGAGAATGGATTAAAGACATCTTGTTTTGCAAATGAAAAATGATATCCGTCGTACTTGTTTTTGAAATATTTGACCGTTTGTTCAAATGTGTATCCATTATAGTTGGCAAAATCTTGTATTCCCTCCTTCAACTGCGTCATCAATTCGTTTTGCGAAATGCCACAAACTGTCTCAAAATCAGGCATTAACGAAATATCTTGCAAATTGTTAAGTGTCGAGAAAATCGACATTTGCGAAAACTTGGTTATGCCAGTGATAAACACAAAACGGATTATCGGGTCAAGTTTTTTTAGCGGCGAAAAGAGGTTATTCATCTGTTCACGAATTTGGTCTTGCAATTTGTCGTTTTCAATTGCATTCAACATTAGGGCATCATATTCGTCTATGATGACAGCCACTTTTTTGCCAGTAAGTTTGTAGGCTGCATCCACAATATTGCCCAAACGGACGTTAGATATGTCATCAATTTCCTTATTTCCCATTTTTTGAAGATTGTATTCTTCTTCGGAAATAAGCGAATAATGATGTTCGTATTCTGCCAAAACTCGCGAAAGATATTTCTTAATGGCTTTAATATCAGTGGTTTTGCAATCGCTAAAATCGAGATGAATAACGGGATATTTTATCCATTCTTTTTCTAAATTCTCGATTTTTAAACCTTTAAACAAATCTTTGTTGCCATTAAAATATTCTGTTAACGTGCTGCACAACACCGATTTACCAAATCGTCGTGGACGAGATAGAAACACATATCTATACTCGTTTACCATTTTATAAACTAATTCGGTTTTATCCACGTAAACGTAGTTGCCTTCAATGATATTTCTAAATGTCTGTGTGTCAACAGGATATTTTAGTTTTGCCATAACGCTTAGAAGATTTGTTTTTGCAAATATAATAATTTTGCTCAAATCCGGGGATATAATTTGCCATTTTTTGCTCAAATCGGGGGATATAATTTTACAAAATCCCCACCGACTTTATCAGCAGCAGCATAAGCAGTATCGGGGCGATGTATTTTACCATTACCACATAGAGGCCGCGGCGGGTGAAGGGTTCGCCGTTGAGGGTGATTTCGTCGATAATCTTTTTGGGCTTGGTAATCCAACCAACAAGTATACATGTGCCAATGGCAACGATGGGCATCATAAGGTTGTTGCTGATATAGTCCATGAGGTCGAGGATTTGAGCTTTTACGCCGTTGGGCATGGTAAGTTCAAAATAAAATGCGTTGTAGCCAAGGCAAACCAAAATGGCAAAAAACGCCGCTATGCCGGTTTCTATGGCAGTGGATTTTTTGCGAGTGTAGCCAAATTTATCGATAAAACTTGAAACTATTGCCTCTAAAATCGACATTGCACTTGTGAGGGCGGCAAACAAAACCATTGTAAAAAACAATGCGCCAAGCACATTGCCAAATGTGCCCATCGAGGCAAATATTTTGGGAATGTTTACAAACATAAGTCCGGGTCCCGATTGTGTCATACCGTCGGCTCCCATAAACACAAACACTACGGGGATAATCATTACGCCCGCAAGAAAAGCCACAAGAGTGTCGAAAATCTCTATTTTGTTGATACTTTTGATAAGGTTTTCGTTTGATTTTACATACGAACCATACGAAATCATTATGCCCATTGCAATGCTCAAACTATAAAAAAGCTGCCCCATTGCGTCCATAATGGTGATAGATAGTTTGTCGAATGTTAATCCGCTGAAATCGGGAATTACAAAAATCTTTAATCCGTCTAATCCTGTGCGAGTAACACCTTCGGCATCAGTGTGTTGTATTGTAAGGCTGAATATTGCTACGCCTATTATAAGTAGTAGCAATATTGGCATAAGTATTTTTGACGACATTTCGATGCCTTTGTTAACGCCACGAAATATAATGTAAGACGTTGCTAATAAGAATATTAATGTGTAAGCAATGGGTTCGTAGTCGGATGTTATAAAATTGGTGAAATATCCATCTTCGGCGGCTGCAGCACCGTTGCCTGTGAGATATGCCACAGTGTATTTCATTACCCAACCGCCTATGGCACAGTAGTATGGTAAAATCATCATGGGAATAAGGCAAGCGAGCGACCCGAGAAATTTGAATTTTGGGTGCATTCGTCGGTATGCGCTTAGTGGACTGCGTTTTGTGCGTCGCCCAATGGCTATTTCAGTGGTGAGCAGTGTAAAGCCGAATGTTACTGCAAGAATTAGATATACAAGAAGGAACAATCCTCCGCCGTCTTTTGCTGCAAGGTAAGGGAAACGCCAAATGTTTCCCAATCCTACTGCGCTGCCTGCTGCTGCAAGCACAAATCCTATCGAACCGCTGAACGAACTACGTTTTGCCATTTCTGTATTTTTAATTTTCGGCGGCAAAGTTAATAAAAAAACAGATAAAAAAAATGCCGGACGATTTTGGGGATCGACCGGCTAATGATAAAAAATTGTATGGAATGCGGAGAATGAAGAATTGTTGGCGGTCCGGACGAGACTCGAACTCGCGACCCCATGCGTGACAGGCATGTATTCTAACCAACTGAACTACCGAACCAAAATAATAATGTCAAATATCTAAACCTTTCTTCTCTTTTTGTTGGCGGTCCGGACGAGACTCGAACTCGCGACCCCATGCGTGACAGGCATGTATTCTAACCAACTGAACTACCGAACCTAATTCCTTTGTTTTGCGGTGCAAAGGTAGTGCTATTTGCCGAACGTGCAAATTTTTTGCACTATTTTTTTTGATTTTTTGTAATTTTTTTTTCTAATGCGCTTTTGAGCGTTGATTGTTAGTGGGTTTATAGGGTAGGATAGAGGTGCTATTTCATGCCTTTAACGTGTCCTGCTTTGTAAAAATGCTCTTTGTAGTAGGTAGAATTGAGGTTGTCTACCTTTACACCGATGTTTTTGGATGTGGCGGCGTGTGCAAAGTTGTCTTGTCCGAGGTAGATGCCCACGTGGTAAATCTTGCCTTTATCGTCGGCAAAGAACAGAATATCACCGCATTTGATATTGTTTCGGCTTACTACGTCAACGTTTTTTATAATGTCGTACGACGAGCGGTTGAGTTGAATGCCGTAAACAGTTTTGTAAACCTGCGTAACAAATCCGCTGCAATCGGTGCCTACTCCTTTTTGGTTGGAGGCGTATTTGTAGGGTGTGCCAATCCACTCCGAAACCTCTTTTAAAAGAGCCAAATCCTCGGTGCCTTTAAACTGAGTATTGAGTTTGTCGCCATATTTTTTGTATTCGGCAGATTTGTTAGATGTGGTTGATTTTGTGGTGGTTGTGGTCTTGGTGGTGGTTGTCTTCGACGACGAAGAGCAACTCTGTGCGTTTACTGCGGCGTATCCTATCAGAATTGCCACTGCGATTTTTACTAATGTTTTCATTGTACTTAGATTTTTTTATGGTAGTTTTCTAAAAAGTTGTTTATAAGGCTGTTGCCGTTGTATTCTTCGTTTTGTAGCGATGTTTCTTCCTCATTGTTATCATCGTCGGTATTAAGATAAACGGCGCGGTGAAGTGCGGCTTGAAGCGATATGAGACGCATTCCCCAATAATCTTTGAAATTGCCAACACACTGAATAAGAGCGGCTTTCATAGCCTCGTCAGATCCTGAGCGGCAGTTTTCGGCAAAGTTTTTAAGGTCTTGGTAAATGTCGGCGGCACATTCCGAAATTTCTGCTTGTTCATATTCGGCGTAATTATCTTCGGTTGGGAAAATATTGATGTAGCCGTCAACAGAGCCAAGGCGCTGCGATGTCTTGTTTTTGATATATTCGTAGTCGTATTCTGAAAGAAAAACTTCTGCCTCACCGTCGGCGTAATCGTCGGTTTGTGGCAGCATTGCGGCTTTGAGATAGAGTAGGGGGAGAATTTTTTGCATTTTGGCAATGAAATCCTTGCGGGTAAATTTCTCTGATTTCTCCAAAAAGGCGCAATATTCGTTGGCTACGGTAAGAAACTCGATTGTGTTTTTGTCTAAAATGTTTTCCATAATTAATTATTCTTCAAGACGATAGAGAGTTTTTGCCTCCTCGGCGTCGATACTTTCGGCAAATGGACCAATTGCTAAGGTTTTGAATGCGAGACTTTCGCGAAGCACATCGCTGAACTCTTTTTCGGTGCCCTCTGCCACACGTGCCGCCATTCGTTCAAACTGGTATGCGTGAGCTCGTTCTGTGATATTCACTTTTACAAGAAACCAAGCGCGGTTTTGATTTGTGGCGCGAGGGGAGATGGTGTCGTTTACCATTTTGTAGAGTTTGAGTGCGTCCTGAGCCTGATTGTAGGTCTTGAATGGTCCAACGGCTATCGACTGTCCCGAAGCAGTACATTTCCAAAGGGCTTTTGAAAACGCCTTGGTGCTACCGCTTGATATTTTGGCAGAAAAAGGCCTGATATCATATTGTTTTTGACGGCTATGCTTTTCAAGTTTGTTGAATACCTTGATATTGAACCAAAAAATCGGATCGTTTTGAGCCGAAAGCGAAGAGGCTACGGCTATCAAAATGGCGGTTAATAGTGCGGTAATGGTTTTCATAGGGCTTTTATTTTTTAAAACATCGGTTATTGTTGCTATATTATATAAGGTGTGTTAAAAAACTATAATCATCGGACAAACCGTTGTTTTGGTAATCGGTAGATTTTTAACTCCTTAGAAAATTCGTAGTTTTTGTAATCCTTTACAACATAGCGTATTGTGTTAACGCCGTAAGCAAGAGCCAAGTCGTAAGAAAGCGGAAAATCGCATCCTGCATCTCTATCGGCTTGTGTGGGCGGCAGGAAATCGTTTTCGTTGATTTGCAATTGCCCATTTACATACACCTTGACATTTACTGGAATGCCAAAACTATTGAGGCAAAGTGTAACATTTATAGCGCTTTGTTGTGTGGCAGAAATAGAATCGAGCGGAAAATGAAATTGAAGTTCGGTTTTTTCGGCGTTTTCCATTTTTAGTACGCCAAAATCCCATCCTTTGCCAAGCGAATTGGTAGTGCCCACAAGCAAAAGACCGTGCTCATGGGTTTCTACAATAGATTTAGAGTAATCTTGACTTTTGCGTTTAAAGTTAAATTCCCACATTTGGTGTCCGCGCGAATCGTATTTAACCATTAGAAAATTTGAGTTGTCGCGTTTGTTACTCTTTGAAAATCCGCTCATTACGTATGCTCCATCGTAAGTTTCTATTATATCGGTACCTTCTTCCCAATCTTCGTTGCCATAGGTGCGCACCCAAATTGAGTCGCCGTCGTTGGTAAGTTTCATTGTGATGGCATCGTAGTCGGTGATTGAGTAAGCCCTTGTAAATCCGGTAACTACAATGTTGCTGTCGCGGGTGGCGATAATAGATTGCCCTGAGCACCAATCGTTAAAGTCAAACCATTGCATCCATTTTTCTTCGCCACTGTCGTCCATTTTAATTACAATCATATTTTTGCGGCCGCCCTTGTCACTGCCGATGTAGCCTGTTACCACAAAATTGCCGTCGTAAGTTTGGGCTATACCGAGGGCGCGGTTTTCATCGCCTTCCATAAACTGCTTGTCCCACAGCTTGTTGCCATCTTCGTCGAGACGAACCATATACCACGATGGTTTTCCTTCGTGATTAGATGTGGTGTATCCGGCAATGGCGTAACCGTGGTCTTTGGTTTCGATAATTTTGTATCCCTCCTCGTCGCCTGTGCCGCCGTAGAGTTTTTGCCAAAGCACATTGCCGAGGGTGTCGATTTTCATAACAAGAAGGTTGCTTTGCACTTCGCGTTTACGAATTGCGTAACCTGCTATTACAATGTTTCTATCGTAGGTTTCTACCATGCTGTGGGCAGCCGACACTGCGTAATCTTCGTAAGCTTTGCCCCATCTGCCTCTGCCATCGGAATAGAGTTTTACTATCCACATATTGCGCTCTTTGAGTTTGGCATATCCGCCAATTATAAAGTCGCCGCTGCGGGTTTCGATGCAAGTGCAGGCTTCGTCCCAACCATCACCACCAAAGCCCTGAGCCCATTCTACACTATATTGAGCCGAGGCTGATAGCGCCGTCAGCATTGTTATGGTTAATAGTATTTTTAAGTATTTCGTCATTTAGTGCGTTTTTTTCGAGACAAATTTAAGAAATGACACTGAAAAAAAGGATAATGTTGCAAAAAAAACTTATTTCTGTCAGTTTTTTTAACATTTATAAACTAAAAACGTATTAATTATATAGGTTTTGCTATTTTATTCGTTAATAGCAAAGAATGTTACAAATAGCAAGTTGTTTAAAGGAATAATTTTATTGTATATGTATATTGATTTGATACTCAGCCTAATAATCATTGCTTTTGCCGCTTTTATGGCATACGATATTCGCAAAAGCCGACTTTACGAGAGTGGTAATGCCAAAAAAATGTCCCGCGCAAAAAAATAATTTGTAACTTTGCCGCCGTATTATATGTATTAAAAAATGGCAAATTTACGGCACAAACTTACAAATCCTGTTTTTGAACAAATTGCGCAGGTGGCAGAAACCTATAAATTAGAAACTTACGTAATAGGTGGCTATGTGCGCGACCTTATCATGGAGATTCCGTCTAAGGATATCGACTTTGTGGTGGCTGGCAGCGGAATTGATCTTGCACAAAAAGTGGCCGAAAAACTTCACTGCAAAAACGTTCAGTATTACAAAAACTTTGGTACTGCCATGCTGCGTTACCGAGGTACCGAACTCGAATTTGTGGGTGCTCGCAAAGAATCTTACGACCGTAATTCGCGCAAACCAATTGTGGAAAACGGAACTATTCACGACGACCAACTTCGCCGCGATTTTACCATAAATGCTCTTGCTATATCGCTCAACCGTAGCAACTTTGGCGAACTTACCGACCCATTCGACGGTCTCAATGATATTAAGCGAGGTATTATCCGCACACCTTTAGACCCAGACATAACATTCTCTGACGACCCTCTGCGTATGCTTCGTGCTATTAGGTTTGCTTGTAGGCTCGATTTTAATATTCAACCCGAAACCGAAGCCGCCATTTCGCGTAATGCAAAACGCATGGAAATCGTGTCGAAAGAGCGAATTGTTGACGAACTCAACAAAATTATGGCTACGGCAAAACCTTCGCGTGGTTTTATGCTGCTGATGAAAACTGGTCTGCTCGACCTAATTATTCCGCAGTTGGTAAAACTTAAAGGTGTGGAGATAAAAGAGGGCAAAGGTCATAAAGATAATTTTCTACATACATTGCAAGTGCTTGACAATGTGGCTGCTATGAGCGATAATATTTGGTTGCGATGGGCGGCGTTGTTTCACGATATTGCCAAGCCTAATGTTAAGAAGTTTGTAAACGGCACATGGACTTTCCACAGCCACGAGTTTCTTGGAGCAAAGATGATTCCGCAGATTTTCAAGCAGTTGAAATTGCCACTTGATTCAAAAATGAAGTATGTGCAAAAACTTGTGGGAATGCATCACCGCGCAATTCCAATCTCAAACGACGATATTACCGATTCGGCTGTGCGTAGGCTTATGTACGATGCTGGCGAAGACCTCGACGACCTTTTGATGCTTTGCCGCGCCGATATAACATCAAAAATTGAAGAAAAACGTATCAAGTTTCTCAATAATTATAAGGTGGTTAGCCAAAAGATTAAAGAGTTGGAACAGAAAGACTTCCGTCGCAATTGGCAGCCTCCGATTGATGGTAATTACATTATGCAGACCTTTGATATTTTGCCTTGTAAAAATGTAGGTTTGATCAAAGATTGCATCAAAGATTCGATCCTCGACGGCAAAATAGAAAATTCTTTTGAGGCGGCATACAACCTTATGGTAGAAAAAGGTAAAGAACTTGGTCTCGAAGTGGTTAAACCAAATATTCCACAACCGTGAAAAAATCTGCATTGTTAACGGCTATTTTGCTAATGTGTGTGCAAATGGTTGCTGCGCAAAGCATTACATCGGTCTTAAGTTCGGGTCGATGGGTAAAAATAGCTGTGGATGCCGATGGAGTGTACAAGATACCTTACACAAAACTCACTGAATGGGGTTTTGATAATCCAAAAAATATTCGCGTTTTTGGCAATGATTTTGGATTGCTGCCGTTTATCAATAGTGCAGACCGTCCTCAAGACCTTATTGAAAACAAGGTTTTCTTTGGTGACGATGCCGTGTATTTTTTTGCAAAGTCAAAGGATATTTGGAATTTCGATGAGAGTGAAGGTATTTTTTTACCTAAAACTCATCTTTTCGACAACCGTGCTTACTACTTTATATCAAACGTTACAACAAATTACAACAACCGTATAACCAAGCAGAACGCCGCTCCGACTCCGCAAACTGTTGTTTCTCAGGGAGATTTTTACGCCATTCACGAAAACAACGATGTAAATCTTCAAATGTCGGGGCGCAATTGGTACGGCGAAAATTTTTATTATGCCACTCAGCAAGACTTTAAAATAGAACTTCCAATTGCCGCTGATGGGGGAGATGCTAAGGCAAAAATTTCTGTTATAGCTCGTTCCGCTGCCGATAATATTTTTGATATCAATTTTAATGGCGTTGGCTCAAAAAGCATTACTACACATTCGGTGTCTAATACGGGAAAATACGCCGATACTCAAACACAAATATTTGATTTTAAATCGGTTAATAATGTTATTCAAAACGTTTCAATCACATTCAACAAGGCCACAGCATCTTCAGAAGGGTATTTAGATTACATTATCATTAATGCCCGAGGTAATCTTGTTTATAGTAATAAACAACTGATATTTAGAGATATACAATCGTTTAAAAACTATTCTTCTGCTGAATTTCAAATTTCAGGAGCAACTCAAAATTGCGTTATTTGGGATGTTACCAACAGCACAGCACCCGAGGAGGTAGATTACACCTTATATAATAGTGTTGCAAAATTTTCTGCCAACACCGAAACTCTTGGCGAATATGTAGTGTTTTCGCCCGAAAACGCATATAGTCCTGAATTTATCGAAAATGTTGATAATCAAAATCTTCATGCACAAAATACTCCCGAAATGGTAATTATCACACCTTTGGATTTTAAGCCATGGGCTGATAAAATCGCTGCTATTCATTCGGGAGAAATGTCGGTAATGGTTACGCCTATCAATCAGATTTACAACGAGTTTTCGTGTGGGGCAAAGGATGTTTCCGCTATTCGTGATTATCTTCGTTATTTGTACAAAAACGCCAAGGGAAACACTCTCCGCTATGTGCTTTTGTTTGGCGACGGTACAGTTGATAATATTACTGTTTCGCAGGGCAATACCAATTTTATACCCACATATCAAAGTCCACAATCGCTCGACGAAGATGGTATATTTTCTTTTGTATCAGACGATTACTTTGCACTTTTAGACGACGATGAAGGCGAATACAACGGGCTTCCAGATATTGCTGTGGGTCGAATCCCAGTTAAAAATAGTTCTGAAGCCGAAATCGCTGTTAAAAAGATAGAATTTTATGCGCATAATTTTTTTAACGGTTGGGAAAAAAACATTGCCTTTATAGCCGACGATGAAAATCAGAACATTCACGCCACTCAAGCCGATAAAATAGCAGTTTTTACCGAACAAGATTACCCTGAATACAACATTGCCAAAATCTACATCGATGCTTTTCCCCGTCAGCAAACTATCGGTGGCAACCTCTATCCTCAGGCTCGTGAGGATATTCTCAAGCAGTTTAATCTTGGCGCAAAAATTATCAACTTTACAGGTCACGGCGGTATCAACTACCTCACCGATGAGCGAATACTTACCAATGCAGACATCGACAATTTGCGAAATATCAATACTTTACCAGTGTTTATTACCTCGTCGTGCGATGTGGGACGATTTGACCATTACGAACGAGTTTCTGACCGAGGTTCAGATTCTCCAGCGGAACGAGCCCTCCACAACCCTAACGGTGGTGCGATAGCGATGATTACTGCTGCTCGTCACGCATATTCGGAGCAGAATTTTAATCTTAACAAAAACATTTTCAATCATATACTTAATACCAAAACTGAAGGACGCATTATGCGGCTTGGCGATGTGGTGATGCTTGCCAAACGTCAAACCGACGATATTAATATGCGGTGCTTTATGCTTTTGGGCGACCCTGCTTTGATACTTCACTCACCTAATTACGATATTAAAATCTTAAAAATCAATGGTATAGATGCCGAATCATTTGCTGATACGGTTAAAGCATTGTCGGTGTGTAGGTTGGAATGTGCTGTAACTCAAAGTGATGGAACAATATTGAGCGGATTTAACGGCACAGCCCGAACCGTTTTTTTTGACAAGCCATCTGTGCGCAAAACATTGAACAACAGCGGACACGGGGTTTTTGAATATTCTGATTACGACAAAAAACTTTTCGACGGCGTTTCTACTGTTGAAGGCGGCTTTTTTTCGGTAGAGTTTGTTGTGCCTAAAGATATTGATTATAAAGTAGATAAGTCTAAAGTAAGTCTTTTTGCCCATAGTGATGTCAATTCGGCATCTGGTTTCAACAAAAATCTTCTTATAGGTTCGGTCGACAAAAATGCAGCCCAAGACAACGAAGGTCCGCAAATAGAATTGTATTTAAATTCGCAAGATTTTACCGACGGCGGCAATGTGGACGTTTCGCCGCTTGTAATCGCCGAATTATCCGACAATTCGGGTATCAACATCACTTCGGAGGGCAACGGACACGATATTTCGCTTTCAATTGATGGCGGTCAGCCAATTTCGCTCAATAGTTTTTACCAATCAGATGCCGATAATTATAGGCAGGGCAAAGTTCAGTATCAATTGAGCGGACTATCAGAGGGTAGGCACACTGCAAAGTTGAAAGTTTATGACAGTTACAACAATATGTCGCAAGCCGAGCTGTCGTTTAACGTGGTAAAAGCCGATGGTTTCAAAATCACCCGTCTGCTCAATTATCCCAACCCCTTTACCGACCATACCGATTTTTATTTTCAGCAAAATGCTCCTTCCGATGTGTTTGAATACGAAATTACCGTTTTCAGCATTTCGGGAAAACAGGTAAAGACTCTCACCGGCACACTATCGTACAGCGGAAACCTCAGTCAGCCAATACCTTGGGACGGTCTCGACGATTTTGGCAGCAAAATTGCACGAGGCACATATATATATCGTTTGCGAATTCGCGATATGCAGGGACGAAAAGCAACCGCTTACGAAAAACTGCTTTATTTAAAATAATTGTAAATTTGCACCGTTAAATAAAAAGAGAAATTATTTTAAAATACAAATGAAAACAACACACTTGAAACCTAAATCCTTGGTGGCTGCGCTTTTGTTGTCGTTGCCATTTTCAGTTAGTGCTCAAATTGATCCTAATCAGCAAGATGTAATTGGTAGAGAATCCACGAGCAATATTATTTCTACCTCTGCGTCGTTTTTGCTCATAGCCCCCGATTCTCGTGCTGGTGCAATGGGTGATGCTGGTGTGGCTACATCTCCAGATGTTAATTCGCAGCATTGGAACGCCGCTAAATACGTTTTTTCCGACGATAATATGGGCTTTTCGCTTTCTTATTTGCCTTGGCTCAAAAACTATGTTGACGATATGAAGATTTGCTATTTAGCAGGATTCAACAAAATTAAACAGAATCAGGCAATTGGCTACTCGCTTACATATTTTTCGCTCGGCGATATGGCATTTACCGATATTTCGGGGTGGGAGATTAAACATTTCACACCCAAAGAGTTTGCTATCGATGGTTCATATTCGTTGAAACTTGCTGATTACCTTTCTGCTTCTCTTACAATGCGTTATATTTACAGCAACTTAACTGGCGGAATGTCAGTTAATAATTCAGAAGAAACTCATGCAGGACATACTGTTGCAGGCGATATAGCAGTGTATTACAACAAGGCGTTTGAGGGTTCAAAACACACGCATATTTTAGGCTTGGGAGCAAATATCAGCAACATAGGCACTAAGATAAGTTATACACAGAACAACGCTAATTTTATCCCTACTAATCTGAAACTTGGAGCGGCTTATACTCTTGAACTCGACCAATACAATAGTTTGACAGCCACTTTTGATATCAACAAGTTGCTCGTGCCTACTCCGCCTCTCCGCGATAAAAATGATGAAGTTGTAAAAGGCAAGGACGACGATGTTTCGGTTCCCGTGGGCATTTTCCGCTCGTTTGGTGATGCTCCCGACGGATTTAGCGAGGAGTTGAAGGAAATATCCTATTCAATGGGCTTAGAATATTGGTATTCAAAGACTTTTGCTGGACGTATGGGTTATTTCTCAGAGCATAAAGACAAAGGCGGACGCAAATATCTAACATTTGGCGTAGGCTTGAAACTCAACGTCTTCTCGTTCGACTTCTCGTATCTTGTAACTACCACAGCGTCAAATCCTTTGCAGAATACTGTGAGGTTTACCTTGGGTTTGAATTTCGACAAATTGAAGAAATAATCTCGCAAAAATTTTGCAAATTTGAAAACATTGCATACCTTTGCAACGCTTAATGGGGCTGACTTTGGTTTTGACGGCGTGCAAGGTCAGCATGTAAGCATGCCGGAACAGGTAACAGTTTCCGTAATCATGGTTACAAAAAATTAACTGGCAATAATTACGATTATGCTCTCGCTGCCTAATTGAAGTATAGTAGATTAGCCTATTTCCCTACAAGGTAGGGAAACGAGACATCTCCCGTCGGCTCCGTCCGCTGCCAAAACGATCAGGAGGTGCAAAGTAACTGCGGAATAGTCAAGGCTCCGCCTCGTGGCCAAGATGAAAAGTAGAGGATAAGGAACAAGTTAGAGGGCCTTCACCCGGACTAGTTCTCGAAAACCAAAAGAAGGCTAAGCATGTAGAAAGCATGGGGGTCTCATGATCGGACCGGGGTTCGACCCCCCGCAGCTCCACAAAAAAGGCAGTCTGAATTTTCGGACTGCCTTTTTTGTTAACGCAATAATCATATTGGCTAAAACGCTGGTTTGATTATAATTTCTACCTTTGTCACGCTAAAATATCGATTATGTTACAACAAGAAATTTCCTCATACCTTGTCCGCAGCGGCAATAAGCAATTGAAAGTAAAAGCGTTTCTGTTTGATATGGATGGCGTGCTGTTTAACTCAATGCCTTTTCACGCTATTTCGTGGTGCAAGGCTGCCAAGGAATTTGGTTTGGAACTATCTGAACCTCAGGTGTATATGAACGAGGGACGTACAGGCGCATCTACTATCAACGAACTCACGATGAAGACTTTCGGACGTGAAGCCACCGAGGAGGAAATGGAGAAGATTTACGCCCGTAAGTCGGAGATTTTCAATGCTTGCGGAGTGGCTGAGCCTATGAAGGGAGCGGCTCAATTGCTCAACGCAATCAAAGAGCGAGGATTGAAGATTGTGCTTGTAACAGGCAGC
>JAGCDD010000241.1 GCA_017651345.1 Bacteroidales bacterium
ACATTATTTTATCAAGGAAAGATTGTAACTTAATGTTTTTAAATCTTATATGTTCATAAAAAAGAGGACGAAAGCCATCTTCATTCTTTTTTATGATTTCGTTTAATGTGTCCACATAGATAATTTGGTCTTTGAAATCATCGTTTGTTGAAGAATATGGATATTTTACTAACTTGTCGATTTGTTCTCTGTACGACGTTAGCTTCTTTACAACGTTTTCTCTTGATGGTTTATTTAAGTTCATATTTAAACTACAAATTATTCAAAATAAACTCCGTCATCTTAGTATACAAATGAAGCCTTGTGTTGCCGCCGTAGATGCTGTGGTTGCGGTTGGTGTATTGCATATAGTCAAACTGTTTGTTGGCTTGCACAAGGGCTTCGGCAAACATCATTGAGTTTTGGGGGTGTACGTTGTCATCGGCAGAACCAAATATTAGCAAAAATTTGCCTTTAAGTCGGTGTGCATACGATATGGGTGAGTTGTTGATGTAGCCTTCGTGGTTGTCGGTGGGCAAACCCATATAACGCTCGGTGTAGATGTTGTCGTAAAATTCCCAATTGGTTACGGGCGCAACTGCCACGCCGAGAGCGTATTTGCCTGGTGTGCGGGTCATAGCGTTGGCTACCATAAATCCGCCGTAACTCCATCCCCAAATGCCGAGCCTATTGCCGTCGATATATGCCAGAGAACCAAGGTAATCGGCAAAATCGGCAAGGTCTTCGGTTTCTAATGCGCCAAGTTTTCCGTATGTGCATTTTCTAAAATCAGATCCTTTTCGTCCAGTGCCGCGTGTGTCGGTGGCTGCCACAATGTAGCCTTTTTGAGCCAAAAGTTGATGCCAGCCAAATTCCCATTCGTCGTTTACAAAATTGTAGTTAGGACCATTGTAGCCCACCACAAGCACGGGGTAACGTTTGGTAGAATCAAAATCTGTGGGCTTGATCATATATGCCGACAGTTGGTTGCCGTGGCTGTTTTTCCAAAAGAAAATTTCGTGGTTTGTTCCGCCGTATGATTCTGCGGCTTTTTTTACATTTTCGTTGGTTTCTAAGGTTTTAATCACCTTGCCGTCGCTGGTGTTTACGGTAATAATCGCAGGTGTTGTGGCGTTAGAATATGTGTTTACGTAGTATTTGAAAGTGGATGAAAACACAGCCTCGTTGGTGCCGTCGTTTTGCGATAGGCATTTTGTTTTTTTGCCAGCAAGGTCGGTGCAGTAGAGTGCGGTTTGCGTAGGATTTTTGCCCACACCTATATAATATACCTTTTTGTTTTTTTCGTCTACGCCGCATAATTCTGTAAGTTCTTTTTCGCCCGATGTAACGGCGTTGATAAGTTTTCCGTCCATTCCGTAGCGGTAAATGTGCCGGTAGCCGCTCTGCTCAGATTCCACAAGAAAAGATTTGTTGTCGCTGAGAAAAACAAAACTTTGCGGCACAGTCTCTTCAATGTAATATTTGTCGCTCTGAGTGTAGATGGTTTTGGTAGATTCGTCTTTGGTATTGTAGGTGATGAGGTCGAGGTGGTTTTGCTTGCGATTCATCTTTACAATTGCGAGAATTTCGGGGTTGTTGGTCCATTGAATATTGGGGACGTAAATGTCGGCGTTGTTGCCAAGATTTACGTTTGAGGTTGTTTTTGCCTCAAAATCAAAAACATGCACCGAAACTTTTGAGTTGTTTTCGCCTACTTTGGGATATTTGTACGAATAGTTGATAGGGTAGAGCGATTCGGGGTCGTAATTGCTCGACAGTTGGTTGTAGAATTGCAAAACATACTCTTTTACATCTGTTTCGTTGAATTTGATGTAAGCGATTTTTTTGCTGTCGGGCGAAAACTCAAAAGCGCGGTTAAACGAAAACTCTTCTTCGTAAACCCAGTCGGGTATTCCGTTGAGTATGCTATTAATTTTGCCATCGGTGGTTACAGAAGAAATTTCCCCACTTTCTAAGTCTTTGAGCATTATGTTGTTGTCTACCACAAAAGCCACTTTTTTGCCATCGGGCGAAAATGTAGCCTGCTGTTGCCAAGCACTTTCTAACAGAGGTTTGCTTTGTTTGGTTTCTAAGTCGTAAACATAATATATAGTGTTGAACGAATTGCGGTGGATAGGCTCGTAGATGCTGTAATACAGTATTTTATCTTCGGTGGGCGACATTTCAAAACCGTAATAAGGACCTTTTTTTATAGTTTCGATAATTTCGCCGGTGGCAAACGAGCATTTAACAATGTTGCCGTCTTTGAGTGCCAAGTAAGATTCTCCGTCGCTCAAAGGAGTTATATCGTCGAATGTTTCGGAATAGAAGCGGTATGCACCTCTTGTATCATCGCTTACAGTGAGGATTTCTTGCGCAAAAACAGGGCAAGAAGCTGCTATAAGGAGTGAAAGAAATAGTTTTTTCATGAGTTTTTTTCTTAATTTTTCTTTTTGCAAAGATAGTGTTTTTTTGAGTTGGAGAGTTTAAATTGTTGTTTCATAATTGGTGTATGTTTCACTGTTTTTGTGTCGTTTTTGATACATTGACTGTTGAATTTGTTATATCAATTTTTGTAATTAGTTTATTATTAGATACTTATGATAGTATTTCAAATCACCGTTTAATTATGTCTAAAAGACTAAAATAATGTTAAAAAGTTTAAACCATTTGTTTCAAAATGGTATAGTCAACGTTGCCTTAATTTTAAATTTTTGTTAACGAAATAAGGAACGAAAAAGAAGGCTCGAAAGGGCAGAAGTTTCACACCTTATTTTATAGTGCTTTATTTACAGATTTTAACTTACAGTATTTCAACAATTAAACTTAAATTTATTTATGAAGGCAAATCTGAAATTTTTATGGGCGATGCTGATAATGCTGCCCTTGATGTTTGTCTCGTTGGCGGCAGTGGCACAAACCACGGCCACGGGTACAGTAACATCGTCGAACGGTGAACCTCTTATAGGTGTAACCGTTTTGGAACAAGGTACAACCAACGGAACTATCACCGACCTTGATGGTAAGTTTTCGTTGAGAGTACAGAGTGGTGCTACGCTCGACTTCTCTTTTATGGGTTACGAACGTCAGTCGCAGCCCGCTTCTTCTAACATGAATGTTGTTTTGGAAGAAGACACCAAAGCTCTCGAAGAAGTTGTTGTCGTAGGTTACGGCACACAGCGCAAAGAGGCTGTTACGGGATCGGTAGCCAGTGTAAAAGGCGACGACATGCGTGCTGTGGCAGGATCTAACATTACCCAAAGTCTGCAAGGCCGTGTTGCTGGTGTGGAGATGACTCAGACATCTTCAAAACCTGGTGAAACCATGCAGATTCGTATCCGTGGTACTCGCTCGCTCAACGCAAGCAACGACCCTCTTATCGTACTCGACGGTATTCCTTTTGCCGGCAACCTCAGCGACATCAATCCTTCTGACATCAAGTCGTTGGATATCTTGAAAGATGCTTCTGCAACAGCAATCTACGGTTCGCGTGGTGCCAACGGCGTTATCATTATTACCACAAATCGTGGTTCTGAAGGTCAGAAGGCAAAATTCTCTTACAATGGTTATTATGGTGTTAAGACACTTTTCTCTAAATTCCCGATGATGGACGGAGCGCAATTCTCAAAACTCCGTGCAGATGGTGCTGTTAAGAAAAACTCTGATGACGAGGCTGATGGACAGAATGTTGACTGGCAAGATAGATACTTTGAAACAGGTATGGTAACAAGCCACGATATCGGTGTTACTGGTGGTACTCAACACGGCAATTACTCTTTCGGTGCAGGTTATTATCATGAAGAGGCAGTTGTTCCTGGTCAGGATTTCTCTCGTTTCTCGCTCCGTGGTTCTGTTGATCAAAAAATTGGTAATTATTTCAAAGTTGGCTTCAGCTCCAACAATAACTATTCTATATCCAACGACAACAACCGTATTTTCAATGTTCTTTCTAACTCTCCTATTGCAGTTATATACAACGAAGACGGCACTGAAAAACAATGGATTAAGAACTGCGATGGTAACGAAGGTTATGTAGTTTCTGCTGACAACATAAACAACCTTGGCGACAAATATGAAAATCTACGTAAGGTTTATGGCTCTTACAATACTTTATATGGAGAGGCAGAACTTCCATACGTTAAAGGTTTGAAATATAGAATAAACATTGGTCTCAACCTCCGTTATCAGAATAATGGTAACTACACAGCAGCCAAACTTTTTGGTTCTACTGACAATTCAAGTGCTTCAATTACCAATGCTCTTACAACTAACTGGGCTGTTGAAAACCTTATTACTTACGATAAGATTTTTGCAGAAAAACATTCTATCAATTTTGTAGCTATGTACTCAGCTGAGGCAAGCCTTTACAATTCGTCGAATGTAAGTGCACAAGGTTTGCAATCAGACCATTTCCAATATTGGAACTTAGGTCGTACCGATAGTCCTCTTACTGTAAATCCAGATTATCAAGGTTATCAAAAAACAGGTTTGATTTCTTATATGGCTCGTTTGATGTATTCTTACGACAGCAAATATATGCTCAGCGTTGCTCTTCGTAGCGATGGTTCTTCTCGTCTTGCTGAGGGTCACAAATGGCACACTTATCCAGCTGTTTCGCTCGGTTGGAATGTTAAAAACGAGGAATTTATGAGCGGTGTTACTTGGCTCGATCAATTAAAAATCCGTGTTGGTTACGGCGAAACTTCTAACCAAGCCGTTGACCCTTACAAAACACTTGGTCGTCTTGGAACCAATCCTTACAACTATGGCAGCGAAAAGGCAACTGGTCTTCATTTTGCCGAAGCTCCTAACGAGAAACTCGGCTGGGAATATTCTTCTACATGGAACGTAGGTCTCGACCTCGCTTTCTTCCGCAACCGCTTGAATGTTACTGCAGAATACTATTACATGAAGACCAAAGATGTATTGCTCGCTATCGGATTGCCAAGCACTTCTGGTATATCAAACATCATGTCTAACATCGGCGAAACAGAGAACAAAGGTTTTGAGATGAGCATCGACGGTACTATCATCGACAACAAGAATGGATGGACTTGGACAGCCGGAGCTAACTTCTACATCAACCGCAATAAACTTGTGAAACTCGCTTCTGGTCAGACCGAAGACCGTGGTAACTCTTGGTTTGTTGGCAAACCTATCGACTGTATCTACGACTTCAAATACGAAGGTATCTGGCAGGAGAACGAAACTGATCTTCTCAAAGTGCTCGAACCTGCAGGCGCTCCCGGTATGATCAAAGTGGCTTACACTGGCGAATACGGTGCCGACGGAATGCCCGTTAGAGCAATCAACGACGACGACAAAATTCCTCAGAGCATGGAGTGCGATCTCCAAGGTGGTTTCAACACAACTGTTGCTTGGAAAAATATCGACCTTAATGTTGTAGGTTCTTTTAAAGTTGGTGGTTTGCTTATCAGCACTCTTTACGGTACATCTGGTTACTTGAACCTTCTTACTACTAAAAACAACAATGTGGATGTAGATTATTGGACACCCGAAAATACTGGTGCTCGTTATCCTGCTCCCGGTGGACTCCGCAGCGGTGACGGTCCTAAGTATGGTTCTACACTCGGATATTTCGATGCTTCTTATTTGAAGATTCGTACTATCACTTTGGGATACAATTTCGACAAACTTGATGTTTTCAGAAATACAAATATCTCGAAACTTAGATTATACTTCTCGGTTATCAATCCGTTTGTTATGTTCTCGCCCTACAAAGACGAATCGGGAATGGATCCTGAAACCAACTCTTACGGTAATGAGAATGCCGCATCGGCACAGTATCAGAAACGTCTCTTGACTATTGGTACCAACACTCCGTCTACAAGAACTTATATGTTCGGTCTTAACTTCACATTCTAAATTACTTACTTTATAAATTAGAAACAATGAATACAAAATTAAAATATATAGCATTGGCGGCCGCCGCAATTACCTCTGTGGGTGGCTTCACCAGCTGTGAAGATGTTCTTGACGAACAACCTCGCACTATTTTTGAGCCGAGTTCTTTTGGTACAGAACAAGGCATCCAAGGCGGTCTTACCGGTTTTTATCAAAACCTCCGCAACCTATATGGCAATATGTACTTTTACAATTCGCTTGAAACAGGAACCGACGAGTATACATACGGCGAAAGTGCCGACGGCAACTTCAAGGATGCAGACCTTTCGGGCGCAGGTACTTTGACTCCTTCGTCGTGTCGTAGCGACGCTTTGTGGGGCAACGCTTTTACTGCTATCAACTCTGCCAACTTGCTTATCAAAAGTGGTGAGGAAAGTGGTGTGGCAGCATCGATGATTGCAGAGGCTTATTTTTTCAGAGCTTTCAACTATTTCTGCCTCGTTCAAACTTTTGGCGGAGTGCCTCTTGATCTCGGCAGCGGAAAACTCGAACCTAACATCGCGGCTTCTCGTACAAGTGTGCGCAATACTGTTCCCGAGGTTTATCAGGTTATTTTTCAAGACCTCAATAAGGCTGTGTCAGACCTTCCTGAAAAATCGAGAAAAACCGGTACCGTTACCAAGACAGTGGCAAGATTCTTTCTTGCTAAGGCTTACTTAACATTCGGCTGGTGGCTCGAAAACCCCAACAACATTCCCACATACCCCGATTGTAACCGCGCCGACCTCGACGGCCGCGATGCCGCATGGTATTACAACGAGGCTTACGCTGTGGCAAAAACTGCTATCGACAATCCTGGCTCATACGGTCTTATGGATACATATTACGATGTTAACCTTGGTGCTAACGACCGTAATAAGGAGTGCCTTCTCTATGCCGACCATACCGAAGAAGACGAATACTACAACGGTGGTGCTTTCGGTTACGCCAACGGAAATGCCACTGATCAGGTAACAGTTTGGGCTGTAACATGGAACTATTGCAACATTCACTGCGCCGACGATTTTGCACCCTGCGTTCGTGCTGAAGTTCAGTGGGGTGGACGTCCTTGGACACGTATGGCTCCTTCTCATGAGGTATTCCCCGTGTTTACCGACAAGGACAAAGATTCTCGCTACGACGGTACTTTTGTAACTGTTTATCGTGGTAACTGGGATAAGGCAGGTCAGAAACCTGACGCTCACAAAAATGCTAACGGTATGGATGTTAAACCTGGAGAACCTGTCCTCACTTTTGTATCGGAACAACTCAGCGGAACTGTTACATATCCTACCGAACAGAAAGGTAAAAACAATGTATGCGCAGGTGAAACCGAAGGCCGTGCCGACTGGGTTGTTGAGCCCGACCATGTTAGCCGCAACACCTACCCCGGACTTTGGAAACTCGGTTCTTACAACAGCAAGGTGGGTGACGGTATTGGTCAGCCCAACGGTTCGCTTCGTCGTCCGTTTGTAATTGCCAAATTCTCCGAACTCTATCTTATTGCTGCCGAGGCTGCTGTTAAAGCTGGCAAAAACGCAGAAGCTCGCGATATGATCAATGTTCTTCGTGCTCGTGCAGGCAAATGGCGTTTTAGCAATGCTGAAAACCAGATTGTTTCCGCAGATTATTCTGCCGACTTGGTAGCTGCTACTCCCGCAACTATCGACATCAACTACATTCTCGACGAGCGTATGCGCGAACTCTATGGCGAGGGTATCCGCTGGTACGACCTTGTACGAACTCAGACTTGGGCTGAGCGTGCCGGTTCTTACACTATCTGCGTTAAGAACAGCAAGGAAGCATGGGTAGAAAAACAGACTTTTACTCGCGATATCAAGCCTTTCAACTATCTTCGTCCTATTCCCGTTGGTCAGTTGAATGCTATGGAGATTACGGATGCTGAGCGAGCTGCTTACCAAAATCCTGGATACAATTAGAATTTGTTTTCCCCTCTTAATACTTAAATAGGTTAATAAAAAGACTTCTTTCCCCGGCGCAGTGATTGCGTCGGGGATTTGTTTTTTTAGATCTTTACCATTTTTTCAAATTCTTCTTGGTTTTCTTCGCGGGTGTATTTGGTTAAAAATTCGGTGGGAGAGATGCCGTAGTATTCTTTGAAATGACTCGAAAAATAACTGTGGCTCGAAAAACCAAGTTTGAAGGCTACATCGGCTACGTTGAGCTTGTTGCGTACCAAAAGTATCGCAGCCTGACGCATTTTAATTGATTTTATGAGGTTTACGGGCGTGATGTCGAGCAATTCTTTCAACTTGCGGTTTAGGTGTACTCGGCTGATGCCTACTTTTGCGCTGAGTTCGTTAACGCCGAAATTGGGCGATTCGAGGTTTTTGTTGATGGTGTCGATCACTTTTTTGAGCAGTTTTTGGTCGGGACTTTCGGCTTCTATCACGTTCTGACTTGAATGGAGGTCGGCGGTCATGCGTGCCGCCATCTTTTCGCGGGTGTTTACGGCGTTGGTAATCGAACTTTTTAGCATATTGATACTTACGGGTTTGGTAAGGTAATGGTCTACACCAATTTCCACGCAGGTCTGGCGACTTTCTTCGTCGGCTTTTGATGTGAGCACAATGATGGGCAGAAGACTTGTCTGCGGGTTTTGACGGATTTTTTTGCAAAGGTCGTAGCCGTTGAGTCCGGGCATTACAAGGTCGGTGATTATGGCATCGGGTTTTTCGGCAATTATCTGGTTGATAGCTTGTTCGGGATGGTTGCATACCACGGGGTTAAACTTGTCGCTCAAAGCCATTGATATATAGCCTGTCCATTCCGAATCGTCGTCGATAAAGAGTATCTTTTTGAGTTTTTTGTTGGTAGTGGTGTCGGCGGGTGTGTCTTGTGCAATGTCTACAAACAAATCGCGCTTGGGAGTTTTAATTTGCTCGTTTTCTGTTTGTTCGTTGATGTTGTAGAATGGCAGCGTAATGGCAAACTCTACGCCTTGTTCTGTGTTGTACGCTTTAATAAAACCTTTGTGTGCGTCGATAATCATTTTGGCAAGGTGCAGACCTATGCCCGAACCCTCGTGACTGCTGTTGTCGGATGTCTGGTAAAATCGCTCAAATATTTTTTCGCACTCTTCGGGCGGAATGTGGCTGCCGGAGTTTTCTATTTTGATAGATACAAATGGTTCTTCGGTTTTTTCAATATTAATATTGATAAATCCGCCGTCGGGAGTAAATTTAAACGCATTCGACAGGATATTAAACACAGCCTTGTCGAGATTGTATGGGTCGAAGGCAAATTTAATGTCAAAGTTGTTGGTGTTGAGGTTGATATTGATATTACGCATCAGCGACAACTGGTCAAACGATTTTACAATATCGCTGATAAAATCCACAATGTCGGCGTTTTGTAGTTTTAGCACAAATTTGTTGTTGTCGATTTTGCGGATGTCCATAATGCGGTTGAGTTGCGAAGTTACGCGTTGCACATTGCGCCGCATAAGTTGCAGAATTGCCGATTTCTTTTTGTCGTTTTCAGTTTCGATAAGCGAGTTGAGGGGCGTTTCTACAAGCGAAAGAGGCGTGCGTATCTCGTGCGAAAGGTTGGTGAACATTTGCAAGCGCATCTCTTTTTTCTGGTTTTCTTCGCGTTGAATTTTAAGGGTGTGCTTATTTTGTGCCAATGCCTTTATTATCAGTAGTATAACCATTGCAACTACGGCGTAAATCAAATATGCCCACCATGTGTTGTACCACGGCGGAAGCACCGTTACGGCAATGCTTTTGGTAACGCTGTTGGTTTCGTTGTTTTCGATAAATGCTTTGATTTCAAGGGTGTAATCACCTTCGGGAATGTTGGTAAACGACAGTATCCTTGCCAATTGCCTTACGCGATACCAAGTGTCGTCAAACCCTTTGAGCCGGTAGAGAAATCTTATGCGGTGTTGATTGGCGTATTCGTTGATGCCAAATTGTAGTGTAAACTTGTTTTGGCTGTGTTTCATAGTGATGCGGCTGGCAAGGTTGATGGGCGCATCGATAATGCCTTGCGAATTGCCAAATGTGATGTTTTCGCCTGCTACCGACAATGTGTTGAAATATATTTCGGCGTTGAAAGTGGTTTTTTGCAGATGTTCAGCGGGATGAAAAATTATCATTCCGTTGTTGGTGCCGAGAAACAATCCACCGTCGGGACTTTTGTAGATAGAGTTGCCGCAAAATTCGTTGCTTGGCAATCCGTCCATAGTGGTGAAAGTTTCGTAGCCGCCTTCTTTTATGGAGTAATGCACAAGACGGTCGTCGGTGCTGTACCAAAGATTTCCATATCTGTCGGTAACCATACTCAGGATAGAGCCTTTGTGGGCTTTTTCGATAATGCTTGTGAGGGTTTTGGTTTCGGTATTGTAGTGGCAAAGCCAATCTTCGCCACCGAGATAGAGGTTTCCGTTTTGGTCTTCGGTAGCGCAGGCGCACACTAAGTCGGTGATTGTAGTGGTGTCGTTAGAGTTTGGGTAAAATATTGTGCTGTTGATCATTACATACCCGCGTTTGCTCGCGTATATGTGGTGTACCCATTGCGGTTGACTGATGTTTGATTGCGATTCTATTTTGCCGTTTTTGAGTTGTAGCACGTGTGTGCCGTTGCCAAGAGTGCCTACGTAGATGGTATTGGTGGTGGAATCGAATGTGATGTGCGATATGTTTTGAAACTCGGGATTGGTAAATAGGTTCTCTATTTTGCCGTCGGGTCGGCGTATCGAAAGTCCGCCGTTGTAGGTTGCAATCCAAAGGTTTCCGTCGCAGTCGGCGGTCATAGCGTTGATAGAGTTGTTTGGCAATCCGTTTTCAGCAGTGCAGATACGTGTTTTTTTGCCTCCTTGTTCAAGTTTGATAACTCCTCCGCCATCGGTGCCTGCGTATATTGTGCCGTTTCGGGTGCCTACAATAGCAGTAACAGGCGCAAGGTTTGGACCTGAACCTTCGTTCATCGCCACGCTTAAAAATGTAAAGTACGCATTATGGCTTCCTGAGGTATTTTGCTGATTGTTAATGATATAGTCGGCTGCCGATTTGGGTACAAACACTCCTCCTTTTTGGTATGCCGCTGCCCAAATGTTGCCTTGGCGGTCTTCAAAAATATCGTGTATCTTGCAGTTGTGCAGGTCGATATTGTCGTTGCGTAGCGATGGAGTTATCACTTTTTGAGTGTTGTTGTCGTAGAGCATTAGTCCGTATTCTTCGGAACCTATCCAAAATAGGTGGTCGGTGCCTTGCGCCTTAGGATGCATTATCACATTGATGCCGCCAGTAATATCGGCTGTGGCTTTGGTGGATGTAACTATGTCGTCTTTTTGACTGTAACGCAGTATGCCTGAATGATTTGTGCCAATAAGAATATCACCTGTTGAGGGCACTTCTATAACGCTTGTTACTGCACTTGGCAAAATGCCGTCTTGAAAATGTAATGTGCGGCGTGTGAGCGTGTTGAGGTCTACCATTATAAAATTTCCTTCCGAACTAAATGTCCAAAGGCGGTTTTGGCTGTCGATATACATTGTCCCAGGAAACGTAGTGCCAATCAGTTGGTTGATGGTGTCGGTGAGTGGTTTAAGCGGTTCAAGAGTGTTGGGGTCTAAGGCTGCAATTCCGTTTCCCGAGCAGGTTACGAGTATTGCGCCGAGTTTTTGGCTTTTTACCACCGACGATACATAATAATTGTCGTAAACAGTGTTGTTGATATATATCGGCAGCATCTTAAAAGTGTCGGTCATACACTCATTGAGCACAAGTCCTCGCGATGTGCCATAAAGGATTCTTTCTCCGTCTAAAAACTCCATACATTTAACCCACGGCAATGTAGGGGCGTTGGTATAGCGCAGAGGTTCGCGGCTGAATGTCATTCCGCCATATTTAATTGCTCCGCTTTTGCCTGTAAACCAAATGGTTCCGTGTGGATCTTGAAAAATCCTATCAATAAGGCTTCCCGGCAATCTATATTGACTGTCGAAAAACCTCACCTGCTGTGCTTTGGTGGACAATGCCGTTAATAGTATAAGGAGCAGGAGGTATACATTACGCATTATAGTTTTAGTTTTTTATACAAATTTTACAGATACAGATTTCAAAGTGCAATAATAAATGGTTTTTGCTGTATTTGCAAAAATTATTAATAAAAAATTACACTATATCATCAGCAGAATTTTTGCCAATCCAAATCCAAAGTAAGTGCCTATGGCGTAGCCAAATAGCCCAACTGCTATGCCGGGACCGATTACAGCCTTGTTGTGCAATACGCTGCCCATCACCGGAGCAAATGGCGGACTGCATATTAGCGAAATACTTGTGGTGAGGGTGGTGTCGGTGTCTACGCGCATTATGGCGTTGAGTAATACGTGGAATATCAATGTGCCAAAGGTTACTATGGAGGTGAAAATAAAGATGTTGGCATCTACTTCCGACAATACTTTGAGGCTAACTTGCGATGCAACTGCCACGCTGAAAATGATGATAAAGAGTGTTCCAAGTTCAAATGTGCGTTTTATGGCGCGAACTTTTTTGTTGGTGGAGGCAATTATCGAAAGCAGCGAAATTGAGAGTATAAACACCGACTGAAACGCTTCTTTGGGCACAAGCAAAGCAATTCCCGCACCAATGGCAATGATAACAATTGTGAGCAAAAGTGCACGGAAAAGGTCTTTGAGATTGCTTCGAGTGAAAAGTCCGTAAAAAAGTTCGTGGTCGTGGTTTTCGATTTTGATGTCTAATTGTTCGTGGTCTTTGTTGTCTTTAAAATCGGGAAGGATAGGGCGAAGGGCTTTTTTGCCAGCGATAATTACAAAAAATAAGTAAATAGCGCTTGCCACGGTGCTGTATGCCGAAACGAGAATGTATGTGGCGTCGTCTACTCCGAGGGCAATTTTTAACGATGCAAGATTGGCATTGCCGCCAGTGTATAGTCCTGTGAGCATTCCGCCAACAGAAGCGTAAGTGGTTGAATTGTCGCCTTTTCCGTAAATAAAAAAGCCAATTGCCACCGCCAAAGCGCAACCCAAAAGTCCTGCTATGGTAGATTTGATAAATGGCGGTGCAAGCCTTGTCCACGATTTGATGTCAGCCGAAAACAGCAACAGAGGTATTGCAAACGGTATTGCCACGGTTGCCACTATGGTTTGTAGTTTGTGGGTTGCCTCGTCGTCGGGAATTATGCCTGTGAGTCCGAGTGCGCAACCAAAAATGTAGGCTATGATAATGCCTCCCACTTTGTTGAGCGTAGGACTTTTGTATGTGAGCCACATTATCAGCAGTGGCAGAAGTATGCAGGTGAGGATAACTAACATCGTAAGTAAACCTTTAAAAAAAAGTGCAATAATAAGACGATTTTTTTGAATTTTAAAGAGAAATTTTTTGATAAAACATCCAAAATATTTGTTTTTTACAAAAAATACCATATATTTGTAAGCAAATAATAACTCTAAACATTCAACAATATGGGATTATTCGACGACCTCAGAAAAGCCGCCAACTCGCTTATCAATGCGGCCGAAAACGCGGCTAAAAACACCCCTCCGGTGCAAGGCCCAAATGCTAACGACCTTAAAAACGCTGCCGATCAATTGCGCAATTCATTTGGCGGACTTGTAAACAACACACAGTCAGCCCCCAAGCCGCAGCCCAAACCCGCGCAGCCTCAACAGCCTCAACAACCTCAGCAACCCGAGGTTCACGATGGTGGCACGTTTTGGGATTACGAAGATAATATTCCTATCACAAAGAAACTCAGCGATATACTTGCAGAAAAATTCTCGCAATACGAGGTTCGTCGCGATGTTTCGCCCACCGAAATTGGCGGCACTGGCAAGTTTATGAATTATTCGTTTGGTATTTACCAAGGAGGCTCGCCAAAATTGTTTATAATGATTACTGGCAAAACCACTTTGTCTAACCGTCTTTACCGCTGGTCGAAAGAGCAGGCGCAGAAAGTTGGCGTTCCGTTGATAAATTTTGTGGAGCATTTCCCCAACCGTCCCGAATATGTGTCGGAGCGTCTTGCTAAATATCTGTAAATAAAGAATTTGTCCTAATATTATCAAAAAAAGAGAAAAACGCGGAGCAATCCGCACCTGCGGCGGACAAAGCGTGACACATTAAAAAAGTTTTGCAGGTAACTGTGTAACGTTCAGTCTGGTATCATAAGCAATTGCTTATTTCAAAGCATTTTTTTCTCACCCCGCACATCTAAGTACGGGTTTACCCCGCACATCGAAGGATGTACGGGGTTATTTTAAATATCGTCTTACAGACGATTAATATTTTGTAAGAGTATGAAATATAGATTGTTATTTACATTTTTTATAGCCTTGATGCTTGGCACGGTGTCGTGTAGAGATATGCTAATGGAACGGGCGGCGCAGGAGATTAACGCCAAATGTCCGTCGAAAAGTTTTCAAGGATTTATGCTCAATAGCGTTGAATATCAGGATAATGCATTTGTTTTTAACGTTGCTTTGGAGGATAGAGTTATAAAGGAAAAACTTGCCGAATATGGTCTCAGCGAGGATATGCTCTATTTTGTGCTCGACCTTTTTGGCGACCAATTTACGGCTAAGGGTTCGGTAAAAAACTTTGCCAAAACACTTGTAGACCTCTCCGGACGCGATGACAATTACAAAACTCTCATCGACCTATGCGTTTCCGAAAAAGTTGGGGCAAAATTCAACCTCCAAATCGGCAATCGTCAAAAATCTTTGTTTATAACAAGTCAGGATATTTCTGACGTTGTAAAAAATTGATAATCAATTGGTATGCAAACACTTCTTACATCGTTATCCGACCCGACGGTTTGGCAAGATTTTCTAAATCTTCGCACCGAGGATGGGCATACCAAAAAAAAGGAACTTGTGCGGTTGAAGGCGTTTGTGGAGAATAAACTTTATGTGGAGATTGCAAAAAACATTATATCAGGCAATTATATGTTTGATTTCCCTGTAAAGACCGAAATCAACAAGAGCGGCTCCACCAAAAAACGCATTGTCTATCGTTTTGATAGTGAGGAAACTTTGGTGCTGAAACTATTGGCGCACCTTTTATATAAATACGACAATAAGTTGAGTCCCGCTTGCTATTCGTTTCGCAAACATCTTACCGCCAAAAATGCGTTTGATAAAATTACTTCAATTCCGCATCTTGCTGATAAATACGTACTTAAAGTAGATATTCACAACTATTTTAATTCAATTCCTCCTCTTCGTCTTGTAGATGAAATCAAAAATGTGATTGACGACGACCCGCCTTTGCAGCAACTTTTTGTCAATCTTGTACTTGCCAACAAAGCATATTATTACAACGAAACCGGCGAACGGCTTTTGATTACCGAAAATCGAGGCGCTATGGCTGGCGTGCCTGTGTCGGCTTTTTTTGCAAATATCTACTTAACCTCTATGGATGAGACGTTTACAAAAATTGGTGTGCCATATTTCCGTTATTCTGACGATATAATTGTTTTTGCCGATAATGGGGATGATTTGCAGCGTTATAAAGATTTGATTTTTAGTATTATAGAAGAAAAAGGGTTAACAATTAATCCCACAAAAGTGAAAATTTCTGCACCCGGCGAAGAGTGGGAGTTTCTTGGTTTTTGTTATCGCAATGGATATGTTGATTTGGCTTCGGCAACGTTGCACAAGATAAAATCAAAGATAAAGCGTAAGGCTAAGGCTTTGATGCGCAGCCAAGTACGCAAGGGCAGAAGTTTCGACGATGTGGCTGCCGACCTTATCGACCATTTTAACCGTAAATTTTACCGAGAGTTTTCTGATAATGATTTTACTTGGTGCCGATGGTTTTTCCCCGTTATCACCACTGCCGAAAGTCTTAAAGCAATCGACAACTATCTTGTTGAGTATGTGCGCTTTTTGCGCAGTGGACGGCATACTAAAAAGAATTTCGTGGTTGATTACGCCGAAATCAAAGAATTAGGATTCAAGAGCCTTGTAAATGCATATTACAAAAAATAGGGACGCACCTTTTGGAACGTCCCTAAAATTATATTCAAGAGAATTTTAGAATTCCACTTTGCCTGATTGGAGTTTTGTCCACGGGTCAACTTTGTCGGCTTTGTAGCGACCTGCGTCGAGTTTTGCCTTGCAAGCCTTGAATGCTGCGATGGTGCGGTCTACCTGCTCCAAAGTGTGTGCTGCGGTAGGAATTACTCGGAACATCACTGTGCCTTTGGGAACAACAGGGTAAACAACTATCGAACAGAAAATGCCGTAGTTTTCGCGGAGGTCTAAAAGCATATTGGTAGCCTCGGCTGTTTGAGCCACGTCGGTAGCGTTGGGGTCGAGGTGCATATATACAGGTGTTACAGGCGATTGGGTCTTGCCTATGTCGAAGCCCTCTTTCTTGAAACCGCTTTGGATTGCGTTAACAATTTTCCAAAGGTTTTCGCGGTATTTGGGGTTCTGCTCTATGAGGTCGAGGCGTTTCAAGTGGCCAACAACCATAGGCATAGGAAGCGATTTAGCGTAAATCTGCGAACGGAGGTTCATACGGAGGAAGTCAACGATGTTTCTCGGACCAGAGATAAAACCGCCGATACCAGCCATAGCCTTAGCGAATGTGGCAAAATAGAGGTCTACTTTGTCTTGAACGCCAAAATGCTCGCCTGTGCCGCCGCCGTTCGGACCCATTGTTCCGAATCCGAGAGCGTCGTCGATAAGGAGACGGAACTGATATTTTTCTTTCAAGTCGGTGATACCCTTCAAGTTGCCGAGGTCGCCTGCCATACCGAATACGCCTTCGGTGATAACGATGATAGAACCGCCGGTTTCAGCCACTTTCTTGGTTGCAAGTTTAAGTTGCTTTTCGAGTTTTTCCATATCGTTGTGAGGGTATACGTAACTCATTTTTTCGCCGCCGCATTTTGCTTTGTGGAGGAAAATACCGTCCATAATGCAGGCGTGAGCCTCGTAGTCGTATACGATAACGTCGTTGCGGTCAACGATTGAGTCGATAATCGAAACCATAGCCTGATAGCCGAAATTTACCACAAAGGCAGCCTCTTTTTTGGCGTGAGCGGCAAGACGGCGTTCCAACTCTTCGTGGAGCGTTGTCTGACCCGACATCATACGTGCGCCCATAGGAGCGGCAAGACCGTATTTTGCAGCACCCTCAGCGTCGGCTTTGCGTACTTCGGGGTCGTTGGCAAGACCAAGGTAGTTGTTTAGCGACCAGTTTAATACGGGTTTTACGCCGAAAGGTGTTCTAAAATTCATTTCAGGACCTATTTCACCTTCCAATTTCGGGAACATAAAATAGCCGTCGCCGCCCTGCTGATATTTGCCAAGGTCGGTAACTTTCTTTAATACTTTTTCGAATAAATCCATTTTATAATGTGTTTAAATATTGTTTCGTAGTTATACGCGGCAAATTTAGTAATTTTTTTTGGAAAAAAGAATCTCCCAACATTTCTTTTCCGAAAAGTTGAGAGATTATATTTTTTTAGATTGTGTGATGAAAATTACGCTTCGTCGTCATCGCCGTAGTCGAAGTCTTCGTCGTAATAGTAGTCGTCTTCGTCGTCGTAATCTTCGTAGTCTTCGTAGTCTTCTTCGTCGAGGTAGTCTGAATAGTACGATTCGATGAGGTCGTCGTTGAGCCATTCGCCTACAAGACCAAGAATTACTTCGCGTTCTTCGTCGGAAGCCTCGCCGTCGGCTTCGCAGATTTCGAGCAAGTCGGCTGCTATTGTGGCGCGGGCACCATCCGAAAGGTATTTCGAGAGGATTTCTACGGTTTCTTCAAGGAAGTTTTCTTTGTTTACCCAAAGATTTTGACAGTGTTTCAACACCTTTTTGGGCGAATAATCGAGAACAAACATTACGAGAAGTTTTTTGAGTTTCTCTATTGCCAATGCATTTTCTTCGGCGGTAATTTCAGTCTCTTCGTCGCACCAGCAAGCAAAATTGTAGAATGCTCCAAGACGGAAAACAATGTCGTATTCGCCAAGTTCGTCGCACATTGCATCCCATTGTTCGTCCGACATTTCGGTAAACTCGTTTTCCATATCCACAAACATCGATTCTTCGTCGTCGTTCCAAGCCTCTTCCTCTAATTTGTCAGAGTCGATTTCGCCGTCCATACTGTAAATCACCCAAGAGTCGCCGTCGTTGTAGTTGCGGTTCATCATATAGTCGTAGGGGATGTAGCAGTATCCTTTGTCGCCCCATTGGTGACCCCACGAGTTGCGCACGATAAACACGCGGTCGGGGTCGGAATATCCTACGCAGCACATAGCGTGTCCGCCTTCGGGTTGGTCGTTGGAGCGGGGCATTGAGATAAAGCCGTTGCGGGGATTCATAAACGAACTGTAAATCTGAACGCCAAAAATAATGGGATAACCCTCGGCAAGAACGCTTTTCCAAGTGTTGAGGTCTAAGTCGATACGCTCAAACTTGCTGATAGAGTTGTTTTTAGCCTCAGAATAGCAGTTTTCGGGCGGACGCTGTTTGAATTTTTGGACAGCATAGGGCCAAGATTTTTCGCTACAAACGCCATTGTCGTGAAGGGCTTGAATTACGTCGAAAATCATTGCTCCATTGTCAATATTTACAGTGCCTTCGATAACGCGGGTGTTGTAATAGAGAAAAAGGCGGCTGAGGTCAAACTGGCTCTCCTTGTGCCACCATTTTAGATATTCGTAAGCGCCGGCAGTGGCGTTGGCAGTGCACGAACCGAGTTGACCTTGGTCTTCAACAGGCGACATATACGGACGCAAGTCTACTTTTGAAGGCAGGTTGTCGGCTTTGAGCGATGCGCTGTATTTGGGAGCGTCGGTGTTGGGAGCGGCTGCCTTGTAACCGCCCATTTTGATAATACTACCGTCGGCACGCTTGATAACGCCGGCAGACTGAGTGTTGTTGGACTGGGTGTTTTCTCCACCTTGGTTGTTGTTACCTTCGCCGCCTCCAAAGCACGATGCAAGCGATAGGGATACGGCCGTAGCCGCAATGATGCTTAAAAATTTTCTCATAAATATGTGTTTTAATATGTTTTGCCTAATAGATGATTTTTTTGCTATTATTCCACAAAAATACGAAAATTTTTTTTACACCTTTTATTATATATGCTAAAGGTTGGCTAATTAATTTTTAACAAAAGTTAAGATAAAATTAGTATTTGGGCGGTAAACGGAATAATTTATTTTGTAAATTTGCGGTGTTAAAAACACGAAATTTTTAATTAATTAATTAATTTATAATAAAATGATTAAATTAGGTATCAACGGTTTCGGCCGTATCGGTCGTATGGTTTTCCGCGCAGCCGTAGAAAACTTCGCAAAAGACATCCAAGTTGTAGGTATTAACGACCTTCTCGACGCTGACTATTTGGCTTATATGCTCAAATACGACTCAGTTCACGGTCAGTTCAATCACGACATCAAAGTTGACGGCAACTTTATGATTGTTGACGGCAACAAAATCCAGATCTTCGCTGAAAAAGATCCCGCTAACATCACTTGGGGTGCATTAGGTGCAGACGTAGTAGTTGAATCTACTGGTTTCTTCCTTACCGCCGAACTCGCTGAGGCTCACATCAAAGCAGGTGCTAAGAAAGTTATTATGTCGGCTCCTTCTAAGGACGCTACTCCTATGTTCGTATACGGTGTTAACGACAAAACATACGCTGGTCAGACAATCATCTCGAACGCTTCTTGTACAACCAACTGCTTGGCTCCTATCAGCAAAGTGTTGAACGACAAATTCGGTATCGTTCGTGGTCTTATGACTACTGTTCACGCTGCTACCGCTACTCAGAAAACTGTTGACGGTCCTTCTAAGAAAGACTGGCGCGGTGGTCGTGGCATCCTCGAAAACATCATTCCTTCGTCTACCGGTGCTGCTAAGGCAGTAGGCAAAGTTCTTCCTGAACTCAACGGCAAACTTACAGGTATGAGCCTCCGCGTTCCTACCTCTGACGTTTCGTTCGTTGACCTTACTTGCGAACTCGCAAAAGAAACTTCTTACGAAGACATCTGCAAAGCTATGAAAGAGGCTTCGGAAGGCGAACTCAAAGGCGTACTCGGCTACACCAACGAGGCTGTTGTTTCTACCGACTTCCGCAACGATCCCCACACTTCTATCTTCGACGAGAAGGCTGGTATCCAACTCGACAAAACTTTCGTAAAAGTTTGCGCTTGGTACGACAACGAATGGGGTTATTCTAACAAAGTTCTTGAAATGGCTCGCGTTATTTCTAAGTAATTAGTTAGAACCATAACATAATTTCAGCCTGGACGGTTTTCCGTTCAGGCTTTTTTTTTGATATTTGAAAATAATTAGCAATATTTGCGATTATTTAAACGCATAAAAATCACTAATATATGAAAAGACTTTTACTTACCGTATTAACCGCTGCCACCGTTGCTAGTGCCGCAGCTCAAGAGTGTCCTCAGATTGCCAACGTTATCAACCGCGAAAAAATCTCGCTCAATGGCGAATGGAACTATATCGTTGACGTTCAAGAAGAAGGATACTACGACTACCGAATGAATCCCACTCCTTGGGGATTTTTTCTCAACCAAAAACCTCAACACCCCGAAGACCTTATCGAATATGATTTCGACAAAGCTGCCACGATGCAGATTCCGTCGGATTGGAACACCAAAGACGAACGTCTGTTTTTTTACGAAGGCACAGTCTGGTTCAAAAAATCTTTCAACTACAACAAAAAAGCAGGTAAACGTGCCTTCCTCTATTTTGGCGCAGTTAATTATGAATCAATTGTTTATCTCAACGGAAAACGCCTTGGCCGTCACGAAGGAGGATTCACACCGTTTAATTTCGACGTTACCGATGTGATTAACAACGGCGACAACTTTGTGATTATCAAGGTAGACAACAAACGCCGCAAGGAGAATGTCCCCACGCAGATTTTTGACTGGTGGAACTATGGCGGCATTACTCGTGATGTGTATGTTGTTGAAACAGAGGATGTTTTTATTCAAAACTATAAGTTCGACTTGGACAAAAACTACCGCAACCAAATCTTTTATTCGATAACTCTCAACCGCAACGCCGCAGGTGCAAAAGTTGAGGTTTCTATTCCTGAACTAAAAGTAAAACAGATACTTACATCCGACCGCAGTGGTAATCTCTCAGGTTCGATTAATGCAAAGAATCTTGTCCTTTGGTCGCCCGAAAATCCCAAACTTTACGATGTGGAACTCAAACTCGGCGGCACAGTTCTAAAAGACCAAATCGGTTTCCGCACCATTGAGACACAAGGCAAGAAGATTCTGTTAAATGGCAAACCAATATTTTTGCGCGGTATCAGCATCCACGAAGAAAAATCAGACGGTGGCGGTCGCGCCAACTCTACCGACGACGCCATACGTTTGCTCTCGTGGGCTAAGGAACTTGGTTGCAACTTTGTTCGCCTTGCACATTATCCTCACAACGAGTTTATGGTTCGTGAGGCTGAGCGCGAGGGCATTCTTGTGTGGAGCGAGATTCCTGTTTACTGGACTATCGACTGGGAAAATCCTTCCACGCTTCTCAACGCACAGCG
>JAGCDD010000242.1 GCA_017651345.1 Bacteroidales bacterium
ATCTCCCACGTTATGCAGCCGAATCCGCGTTTAAAAATCGTATATATAATGCTCGCCACCATCACAAAAACCACTGCGACGGATGCTATCATAAAGCCTTTGGCGATTTTTTCAAAAACTATACTTGGTTTCATAATTTATCTTTTTTCTATCTTCCTCAATATCAGCCTTGAAGCCAAATTAAAAATAACTACTACCACCAACAGCAACAGCGCGGCAAACATCAACGCTGATTCGTAAAGTGGCAAGGAGAGCATTTCGCCGTAATTGTTGGCGATGAGTGCGGGTAGCGGGTAACAAGCGTCCAAAAGCGTTTTAGGCACTTCGGGAAAACATCCGCAGACCATCAGCACGGCAATAGTTTCGCCCAACGCCTTGGAAATTGCAAGCACCACGGATGCAAAAATACCCGACAATGATTTTTTAAGAACCACGTTTTTGGCTGTCTGCCAACGAGTTGCACCAAGCGAATAAGCGGCGGCGCGGAGGTCGTCGGGTACGCACGAAAACAATTCCACAAACAGGCTCACCAATATCGGCACAAGCATCAGGCTCAGCACAATGCCCGCTGCCAAAACTGTGTAGCCCGTGGAAAATTCGCCCGACATAATAGGTGCGATATTGTCGGAAATCAACGGTACAATCACAATCGTGCCCCAAACGCCAAAAATCACACTCGGCAGCGACGCCAAGATGTCCAAGGCGGGAAAAACGAATTTTTTGACACGTTTTTTGGCGTATTCGGTCAGAAAAATTGCCGTCATCAACGACAGCGGCAAGGCTATCAGAATTGCCAATAAAGTAACCCAAATAGTACCCATAATGAATGGCAGAAATCCAAAATGATTTTTGAACGGCTGCCACGACGAATCGGTGACCAGCCCCCAAAGCGAATGTTCTTCCAATATCGGAATTGACTTGAGATACAGACCGATAGCCATTACAAACACAAAGGCAATGGAGATTATGGTGACTGCCATCATAACCCCGTTTGCCGTCTTGTCTTTTATGATTCTGAATTTGTTCATTATTTGTGGCAAAATGCTATTATTAAACGTTGCAAAATTACGTGAGAGATTGTTTCGAGAAGGGGAAAAGATGGTGGAATATTGCAGTTTATAAAATGGAGTTTTGCAGTTTTTTGCGGATAATGTTGTCTATTCAAGTTATTTATATATATTTGCGGTGTATAAAAGTAAAAAAATTGATATTATGAAACAGAAAATATTATTGATATTGATGCTTCTTTTGCCATTGTCCTCATTGGCGCAGAAGGAGGCATACGCGGTATTCAAAGATAGCACTCTGACTTTTTATTACAACGATAAAAGGCCAGAGGGTGCTTATGGTGTGGAAAATCTTGTAGAAGATACTAGTACCAATGCCCATATTAACAATCCCTCTGCATGGTTTGTCGATAAAGTTTACAATAAAGAATGGTTTATGGTAAGCAACCAAATTAAAACCGTTGTATTTGACAACTCGTTCAAAGAATACAGGCCAATTAATTGTAGTCGTTGGTTTTATATATGTAAAAACCTTACTTCCATCATAGGCATGAAAGAAAATCTTAACACTTCGGAGGTTATTGACATGAGCTATATGTTTTATTATTGCAAAAACCTGACAAGTCTTGATGTCAGCGGCTTCAACACAGAGCATGTTTTTGCTATGAATAGTATGTTTGCGGAATGTTTTAGACTTACAAGCCTTGATTTAAGCGGATTCAACACAGAAAATGTTATTGATATGACCAGTATGTTTGCTTTCTGTGAAGACGTCAAAACTATCTATGTGGGAGACGGTTGGAATACAAGCAATGTTCTACGGTTAAAAGTTATGTTTTTTTCTTGTAGCAACCTTGTAGGCGAGCAAGGGACAAAATATAACTTTATCAACTTCGAAGATGACGCCTCCTACGCCCATATCGACGGCGGCGAATCAAACCCCGGATACCTTACCAAGAAAAACTAATGTTGCAAATACAGATTATTTGCTTTATCTTTGCCACATCAAACCATTAATATATTAAGATATGAAAAAGACAAGCATTCTGTTGATACTTTTGCTGTTGCTGAGTATCGATGCCTTTTCGCAAAAGTCCCAACCCGAGGCATACGCAGTATTCAAAGACAGCACTCTGACTTTTTGTTATGACGACAAAAAGCCGGAAGGGGCTTATGATGTGGAAAATTTGGCAAAAAACAGTTCCGGCTTTGAATGTAAAGAATGGGAACCTGTATTAAACGAAATCAAAACCGTTGTATTTGACAAATCATTTAAAGATTACAGACCAAAAAGTTGTCAACATTGGTTTTATGGTTGTAAAAATCTTACTATCATCAAAAACATAAAAGAAAACTTGAACACGTCGGAGGTTACTGATATGCGTGGTATGTTTTTTCACTGTAAAAACCTAACAAGCCTTGATGTCAGCGGGTTCAATACTGATAAGGTTACTGATATGCGTGGTATGTTTTTTCACTGTAAAAACCTAACAAGCCTTGATATCAGCGGGTTCAATACTGAGAATGTTACTACTATGGAGGGTATGTTTGCTGCTTGTCTCAACCTTACAAGCCTTAATGTCAGCGGGTTCAAGACTGAGAATGTTACTGATATGTGGCGTATGTTTTCTAATTGCGAAAACCTTACAAGCCTTGATGTGAGCGGTTTCAATACTGAAAATGTTACTAATATGCGTGGTATGTTTGATGGTTGTAAAAACCTGACAAGCCTTGATGTCAGCGGTTTCAATACTGAAAAGGTTACTGATATGCGTGGTATGTTTGATGGTTGTAAAAACCTGACAAGCCTTGATGTCAGCGGTTTCAATACTGAAAAGGTTACTGATATGATGGAAATGTTTTTGGATTGTGAAACCCTTAAAACAATCTATGTGGGTAACGGTTGGAATATCAGCAATGTAACAAAATCCAAAGATATGTTTAACAATTGCCGCAACCTTAAAGGCGGTCAAGGAACGAAATTCAACAAATCTCACACCGGCGCAGAAGGCGCCCATATCGACGGCGGCAAATCCAATCCCGGATATTTTACGAAAAAATAAAAAACAAACCCGACAAATTTGACGAATCAAATATTGTCGGGTTTGCTTAATTTAGTTGATTCATTTCATTTATTTGCCCTCAGCCAAAGTTTTCAAAGCCTTGTCGAGTTTGTCTTGTGAAATTTTGATGTAGCCAACAGGGTCGTTTTTCTTCTGACCGTCGGTGAGGACGTACTGCAAAAACGCCTTTACAACAGGGTCAGTGGGAACGCCTTTGGTAACGAGATAGAGGTCGCGGGCGGGAGGCGAAGGATATTTGCCCTCAGCAATTGCCTTTGTAACAGACTCTTTCACGTCGTAGAATTTTTCATCGTCGGTGATTGTGCCGTCTTCGTTGGCGTCAACAGGGAAAATCTCCAAACCATCGTTAAGTTTGTGAGTATCATTGTTGTAGGCGTAACCGATATTATTGAACCCAATGCCGTAAATGTCCTTTTGAATGGCTTCGGCAAGTCCGGGATCGCCAAAAACAGCCGTTCCCGTAAGTTCCTCTTGCTTAGAGCCAAACCATTTGGCAAACGTTTCGGCAGCACCGCAAGCGTCGCTACGTGTGTAGATGTGGATGGGTGTTGCATCGTCGGTGCCAAGCACTTCGCCCCAAGTTTTTACGCTGCCGTCGATCCAAATTTTCTTGGCTACTTCTTTGGTAAGTCCCTTAGCGAGAATGGC
>JAGCDD010000243.1 GCA_017651345.1 Bacteroidales bacterium
ATTCAGGACGCACATACACGTGGATAGCCAACCGAATCAGCAACGGCAGAACGCTACTTTACTGTGCCAACGCCCCAGAAGAAAGCAACGCTACATCAGACTGTTACACCAGTTTCATCCACAAAACATCTCTAAAAAATATGAACTCATACTCAAACCTTTAATTCAATAAAATTATGAACAAACTCACACTAACAGTAATAATGCTGATGCTTTCGCTCGGCGTTATGGCACAAGACAATGACATTGTTATAGTAGGTTATGGCAAGTACGATGGCACAGAAAACGTCAGGATTTTGGCAAAGAACCAATGCTGCCCCGTGCAGTCGCCAACCCCCACCACCGACAAGAAAACGAAACAGACATTAGTCGTTTGGCCTACAACTGAACACGATTGGATCAAGGACTCGTGTTGGGTAGAAGCACCGGTAGCAAACGACTTCTCCGCTATATTTCCTCACAAGAACACTCCGCCTAAAAACGTCTCGCTACTCTATTGGATGCTCACCGAGGAAAACGATGAAACGGTGCTCCATTGCTACTTCACAATGCCGGCAGACATAGTTACAAACCTTTGGGTGGCATCTGAGGAGACGGCTATCGTAGATTGGGCAACAGGCATTCAGTACCGCGCCCGACGCACCTCTCCCGAATGCACAAGCAAGCACATCGGCATAAAATCTACCGCGGGTACGCCGTTAGATTTCAAAATCTATTTTCCGAAACTGCCCGAAACCGCCAAAGAAATATCTATCTTCGGTGTTCCAGAATGGGGACTGCTCGGTGCGCCAATCATCCACCCGATGTGGGCAGGAAACAAGTCCACTACCGACAACATTCCGCCAATCAAAAAAGCAAGGCTCATTCAAGAGGAGAAAAACTACCAAATCCACGAACACTTAACTTGGTCGATTTACACCGACGCGCACCTCATCAAACCGGAAAAAGAAGGCACTTTGGCTATTTGGACAACACCCGAAGCCACATATCTCGCCGTCGCCCACGAACACAATTGGATGCGAGAATATTACGGCGTGCACGAGAAGACATTTCTATTAGACAACAGTGGAAAAAAATACAATATCAAAGACTTATGGGGATACCCGTTGGGTCACACTTTTTGGGTCAACGGATATTCAGGCGACTTCATCGCTTTCCTCTTGGTATTTGAACCGCTGCCGCCAGACGTTACCACATTCTCATACATCGAATCCGAAGATCCCAAATACGACCTTTGGCGTGCAAATTGGGACAGCAAAATCCGCTACAACCTCAATGTCAACGAACTCCGCCGCAATCAATCCCTCTTTGAACCGATAGAAAGGGTAATCAAGGAATAAAGTTTTCAGGGTAGTTTGATAATTAAGAAAAATTAACACAAAAAATCTTGTAGTCTAAATTATTGTATTTCATTTTCTTAAACAACACGAAGCAACATCAACTATAAATTTAAGTTATTTAACTATTTTTAATAGTTGTGTATTTGAAAAATAAGTTATATTATTGCATTGTAAATTATATAACTAAATAATTAAGTTTAAGAAAAGATAATTATCAACATTAAAACCCCAATCCAATGAAAACAAAATTGCTACTTGCCGCCCTCGGTTTGGCGACCACCGCTTTCGGTCAAAACAACAAAACCGCTATCGAATTCAACCTCACGGATATTCCGGAGGGTTATATTATCGATATCTCAAAATTTGAAGGACAAGGAGGTAGAACCTGTTTTGCCGACTCGTCTACCACCACTACCCGCAAGTTCACAGTCAATTGCGAGGATCTTACCGACAACACCTACTACGCTGCGTCGCTCTACAAAAAAAACAACAACTTCTCTCACCTGAACAGCAGAAAAATAATGATTCAGAAAGGCTCTACAACCTACGTTTCGGGCTCGGGAATACATTCGGGTGATTGGAATGTAGAGAGCAAAAATCCAAAACAGGTTTTTCTCAACAAGATGAACGACCTCGGCAAAGACTTGTTAAGCAAAATGGATGACATCAGAGACACCGTTACCAACTACGAAGGTTACAGGTCATCATATCCTTCTGTCATCGAAATCTACGACCAAGTTAACAAACGCGAATTTGAGGCGATGAAAACCATTCCTGTTGACGCATATTGGTTGGAACGCCTATTGCAGGCAAGCGCATCGGTCAACTACGAAGGCAAAGAATACAAGTATTACAACCAAGTGGAGGAACTCTACAAACTTATGCCCGACCAATACAAAAACACCAAGGAAGGCAAAGCGATAAACCTCGCGCTCTACTCCAAAGCCCCCGAGATTGGCGACGTTATCAACGACTACGACCTCTACGATGCCGACGGCAATGTGCATCATCTTGCAGATTACAGAGGCAAATGGCTTTTGTTGGAATTCAGTTCTTACTTCTGCGGTCCGTGCAGGTTGTTCTGCCCCACTGTCAAGTATTTCTACGAAAGAGGCGTAGGCAAAAACTTTGAAATCATCGATATCACCAACGATGCTCAGGTACAGTTTGAGGCTATGGCTGCCGATGAAAAATTCACTAGTCCCCTATTCAACGACCGCGAATCAAAAACGGGACTCTTTGCGCTCAACAAAATATCCGCATACCCCACATTCTACATCGTTGACCCCGAAGGCAAAATCACCGACATCTTTATGGGAGTATATTACGACAAGATTATCAAACTGATGAAAGACCACGGCGGATTTGCCAAACCCGAATACAAAAAGGAGAAAAACGCCACAATCATCACCCGACCCGAATTTGCCAACATCAACGGTCAATTTCTTATCGACAAGATAGAAATCTACAAAGATTCGGTTGTAACACACTGCACATTCCCCATTAGTTACACAAGTTACAAGGTAGCAAAAGAGACAGGTCTCTTCATCAACGGCAAGTGCGTGAGCAAATTGATTGGCAGCAACATCAGCAACGACGACTTTACCCCAATCCCCTTTGGCGAACTAGGTCACTGCCGCCTCACCTTCGACCCCCTCCCAAAAGGCACAAAATCATTCGATTTCATCGAAGGCGACTGCGATGGATGCTTTAAAATCGAAGGAATAAAGATTGCGGAGTAATTACCACATTTGGACGAAAACAACTCTCCACCCCCTAAAAAAACAACCACTTCCCTATCATCAGAAAGTGGTTGTTTTTTATTTAATATAATGTGTTTCAGATTACACAGTATGTAACAAGAAGTCCTCAATGTCGCCGCCAACGAGGTCGAAAGGAGCAATCTGAGGAAGCGAGTAGCAGCCGGGGTTCTGTTTTACAACGGCACGGGCGCAGGCACAGAGTACCTGACCGGTAAGTGCAGGGTTGTTGATGCTCATCGAAAACGAGAAACGCTGATTCTGTGTGTCGCCGCTTACGCCTTTGCGCTCCAAAAGAACGCCGTGACCCATATCGCGGAGGTCGTTTACACAGGGAACCTCGTGTACGTGGGTGTCGTCGTGAGCAAAATACGAGTCGGTCTTGATGGCTTTTTCCACGTCGGCAAACTTAGCGCCTTTTTCGAGTTCTACATAAACATCGCGGCGGTGGATGCCTGTGCCAAGAGGAATTGTCATCGAAAGAGCGTCTTTAACACCCTTCTTGCTGCGGGCAACTACCGAGTGACCCATACTCATACCGGGGCCGAAGTTGGTGTATGTCAAGCCTTTGGGAGCC
>JAGCDD010000244.1 GCA_017651345.1 Bacteroidales bacterium
GTGGTAGGTGATGAGGTCTAAGAGGTAATCTTGCATAGCCTTGTCGTTTTTGGCAATGGCTGCGCGAACAATGTCGTTGTGTCCCTCGCCGGTCTGGAACTGTTCTTTAAGTTCGTCGGGAGTAATCCACAATAGTCCGTCGATAGACAATTCGCTCATTTCGGGACCGACATAATTGCGCCAAAAATCCTCAAACAAATGTATCGATGCCTTGCTGTCAAGCACCTTGTACATATAAAAGTTGATAGTCTGCTCCGCAATGCAGGCATACGATTTACTGCTGATTAGCGCGGTCAACAGTAGTAGAGCCGCTAAAAATTTTTTCATATTGTTGGTAGTTGATATTGTTGATATTATTGCTGTTTAAATCGTAAATTATTGTCTGCGAGAGTATTTCGGGGCGATATTCATTTACCGCCGCCCTCACTTTTTCTATCTCAATAAACTCCGCCTTGCGTACAAATATTGTGTCGCCATAGTGTAGCATTACGTTAAAAGCCTCGTTGCCGATATACATAGGAATGTCGCGGGCGTTTTGCACAAAAAATGTGGCGGAGTCGATACGGGCAAAGTTGAGTGTGTCGTCGAGATTCTCGCTATATAATATGTTGCTGTATTTTCCTTTTTTGAAAAGAATCTGCCATTTAAAATTTGGAAACGCCACGCACATCCTCAGCGGATATTTTTTCAAATGCCTCAAAAACGGCTTAACATCATTATAATAAAGTATCGGGTTGACGCACTTTCGATTGGCGTAATTGCCTGTGTTGTAAAGCATCAGCACTCCATAATCGCACGGCGGAGCAGCCATATTCAACTGATGGAGACGTATAGTTACCGAAAGTTTCAGACCTTTGGCGGCGGCGTAGTCTTTCACTTTTTGGAGAAATGGAAAATACACCTTTTCGGATTTTGCCGTCCAGTCGCAATCGATTTGAAACTCGTGGATTTGCGGCACGTGGTTGGTCTCCGATATTTTTATAACCCTATCTACAAGCATATTGGCGATAGAATCCACATTGTGGCGCAGGCATTTTTCCACAACAAACACCACGGGAATCACCTCCACGCCCTCGGGCACAGGCTGCATAAATCGCAAAGTGGCATTTGGCATCAGGGCGTTTTTGTCTTGATCGAAAACCACATCAAAATAGCGCATATAAATCTTTTTGATGCCAAAATCATTTATAAACGCCATCTCGGTGCTATCGGGGTCAAAAACCGTTTTCCAAAAATACACCGACGGCTGAGGGTTGTCTACTGGGGCAGTGGTGTTGCAGGCAGTAATTATTACTACGTAGAGGAATATTAGGTATGGTTTGAACGATGGCATGGAATAATGTAAAAGTGTTTTTTGTAGTGCAAAATAACAAAACATTTTCCTAAACAAAAAACAATATTCTATTTCTGATGCCTTATTTTTTATGTTTCTTATTCATTAAAAAACCGCGCACATCATACACAGTTACGCTATGATGTACGCGGTTACAAATATATTATCTTCCTAACGGAAGGTGCAAACGTGGCAAGCCGCGTTGCTACAATGATACCTTAAATGATTGGTTGTTGATTATTACTACGTATATACCTGATTTGTTGATAGTAATTTCTTCTTGTGATGATTTTGTTGTTGATGTTGCTATTGTGCGACCTTGGAGGTCAATGATTTTGTATTGGCTGTCGGGGGTGGAGGTGATGTAGATGGTGCGGTTATATGCCCATACTTTTACATTGTTGCCTCCGTCGGTGATTTCGTTAACAGGTGTGTTTGGATTATCGCCGGGATTATCGCCGGGATTATCACCAGGGTTATCGCCGGGATTATCACCAGGATTATCTCCGGGATTATCTTTCGAAAACGTAGCTGAAACAGTAACGCTTCCATCGGGCATTGTAAATTTGTTGTCTTTGACTTCGATTTCGTTGCCGTCTTTATCTGTTACAACAAACTTGTTTAAAGCATAGCCTGATGCTGGGTAGACGGTAAGAACAACGGTTTCGTCTTTGAATGCTTTGGTAGGTGATGCTTTTAATGAACCGTTCTCTGTGTCGGAAAGTGATACGGTGTAGTATATCGAGGGAGCGGGAACGAGTTTCTTTCCGTTTAATAATGCCCAGTTGATAGTGCTGGTGCTGGTGTAGGTTTGGGTAGAGTTTCCTTCTGCTATAAATATCTTATCTTCGGCAATAGCTAAATTATTGGCGTCGTAGCCATTGGCTTCGATGAAGTCGGATGCGCGGGTGTAGCCGAGGGTTATTTTAGAGCAAACGCTCTCTTGACCTTTGCCGATGCCTGCGGGCGACTTGCCTGTTACTTGTACGTGTGTGGTGCCGATAGCGGTAATCTGACCTCCTAAGATGGTGATGTCGCCGCACGAACATGAATAACTGCCTCCTATGCCTGCAGCACCTTTGCCTCCTGTGGCTGTGATAGTGCCGCTTTCGATGGTGATATTGCCGCAAGGTAGGCTATTGTATCCTGCGCCAATGCCCGGAGCCCAGCCGTTGCTGCTGGCATCGAGAGCACCGTCGCCTTTTATGGTTAAGGTTTTGTTTAATGGCACGTAGATGCCCGGATACCAGTTGTCGAAGCCTATTACAACGTTTTTGGCTGCTAAAATGATAGTGGCGTTGCCTTCGCATGTGATGCCTGCCCACTTGTAGTCTTCGCTATTTTCGCCTTCAATTGTTACGCCGTTGAGCGTTACAGTGGCACCGTCGGCAATTGTTATTTTGTAATTGCCTTTGAGAATACCAGTGAGTGTTTCGTTGTTTTTGGCTACGTAATTGCCGGTTAATGTAGATAAATCAACCATATCGCCTTTGTACCATTGTGCGTAAAGCGTTAATGTTTTGCCCGGTGTGGCTATGTCGGCTACAAATTCGGTGTTGGCATACGATGTGCCGGTGCCATCTTTTTCGGTGTTCCAGCCTACAAAGGCATAGCCCGAACGGGTAAATGTATTTTGCGGAATTTTGGTTTGAAATCCGGGTAATAGATTTATGCTTGCCATTTCGCCTGAGCCTCCGTTGGGATTGAATTCCACATTGTAAGTCTTTAACGAAGGCTGATATGTGCACGATTCGCCTTTTACACCTTCGGTAATGGTTAAGTCGCCGATGGTGATAGTGCCGCATTTGCCTTTATCTGCTACGCCGATACAATATGGGGCATTATCTCCCGCTGTGGAGGTTACACTTACCACGTCTTTGGTGATAGTGATGTTGCCGGCGGTGTTGCTTCTTCCGCTGCCTATGCCCGGAGCATATTCGCCACCTTGAGCAGTTACTGTGCCTCCCTTGATGGTAATGCTGCCGCTTGTTCCGTTGCCCGCGCCTCCGATACCTGCTGCTTGATATCCGCCAATGGCATTGATAGTGCCGTCTTCAATTACTATGTTGCCGCTGGCGTGCTCTGCTTTTGTGGAAAATTGTCCGCCTATGCCGCAGCCATTCGACTCTCCTATGGCTTCAAGTTTACCTGAGCCTTTGATGGTTAATGTGTGGCTTGAGGGTACAAAAATGCCGGGATACTCATTGTAGAATCCCTTAACCTTGTTTTTTCCTTCCAAGATAATGGTGGCAGAGCCTTTGCATGTGAGGTCGGCGTATTTGTTATTAAAATTACTTTCTATGCTAATAATAGCATTAGATAGTGTAACGGTGGCTCCGTCGGCAATTGTGATGTTGCAATTGATGCCAAGCGTGCCTGTGAGTACTTGTCCGTCTGCTACGGATAGTTCGTAGTCTGTAACCGTTGACAGGTCTACAGTGTTGTTGTTTTGTGCCCGTCCAGCTGTGGTGGCGAACACTAATGCTGATAGCATTAATAGGTGTAGATTTTTCATTTTTTATTAGTTTTTTTAAGATTGAGAGCTGCAAAAATATGAAAATCAACCTATTCGCCACAAGAAAAACATATTGGTTTTATCAATACACTATTAATAAAACCAATATTAGCTAATTATTTCGCATACTTTATCCTCAGTTTTCTTCCAATCCTCAGTATAGTTGTGGGAGTGATATTGTTGAGAGTGCAGAGGGTGTTGACCGAGGTGCGGGTCTTTTTGGCTATGCCGATGAGGGTGTCTCCGTTTTGGTTGGTCATGGTGGTGCAGTTGGCGTATTCCTTTGCCTCAATTTCGGCAAGTGTAACAGCCGAGGCAGTGTCTTTTAATACAAAACTGCCGCCGTCGCGACGAATGCCGTCGTAGGCGTGCTTGATGTCGTCCATTGTGATGTCAAAATTGCGGTTTACGCTACGCTCAGTGTCGGAGAGCGAGTGCGAAAACAGCCATTCGTATGTTTTGGGATGATAGAATAGCCTTGCCAATGCCGAGTGCGATGCGCCTTTGAGCCAAGTGTACATTAGGAGCGAATCGTTGTGCTGCTCTTCGAGTTGAGCCACCACTGTTTTTGAACAACTGATACCTACTGCACGGTCGGCTGTGCCGTGGATTACCCAAAATGGAAGTTCGCCCATTTTGCTTACGTCTTTTAATGTGGTGCCGCCGCAGAGAGCCATGGCAGCCGCTATTTTGTCGGGATATGTACCAGCCATATCCATTGTGCCGTAGCCGCCGAGACTCATTCCAAGAACGTATACACGGTTGGTGTCCACAAGGTAGTTTTGCTTGGTCCATTCAAGAATGTTCATAATTTTGCGAGGACTCCACGCACCGCCGGGGTTTTGTGGGGCAAGGATAATGGCGTCGATATTTACACCGCGTTTTACTGCGTCGAGACAGCCGTAGCGTCTTACTCTGTAAAGGTCCATTCCGCAGAGACTTGCGCCGTGAAGAAATATTACCACAGGTTTGCGGGCGTGGCTTTGTGCGGTGGTTTTAATGGTATTGGTAACAACAATTTGCGATGTGCGGCTGTTGCCGTTGCAGATTGAGGGGTCGTTGAGGGCCATGTTAATGGTATCGTTAACAGCCATTTCGGTGGTTACTGTTTCGGGGTTGTAGTAACTTTCGGGGGTGTAAATCCAAAAATTGTATCCGTCGTCTACAATATCACGCACCGCCTCCATTGTGGACTGCTGTGCAAAAGCACCCGACATCAACGTCGTAAGTGCCATCAATGCTAATGCCTTTAATTTCATCTTATTTTATTACAAATTTATGTATTCCGTTAATTCTTGATCCTACAATGCACGAATTGCCAATTACCACAGGCGAAGATTCAAAGTTGTTGGCTAGCACCTTGGTGCAGATGAGTTCGCCGGTTTTGCCTTTAAAGAGATATGCGTTGCCCGAAGCGTCGCCAGTAAAGATGAATGCCTCGTTGTTTTCGTTGTAGAATGCCACAGGCGACGACCAAGCAAACTGTTTCAATGGCTTGGCGTAGATTACCTTGCCGGTTTCGGTGCTGATGGCTGTAAATTCGCCGTTAGATTTGGCTGCGCTGTTGCGGCAGACGTTGTAAAAGAGCATTCCCTCGCAATCGCCTTTGCCCACGAGCGGTGTGCAGTAAACGCCGCCGTCTAATACGTGTCCGCTTGTGCCGGTGCGCTTGCAGAGTATTTCGGTGTCCCAAACGGGAGTGCCGTTGGTGCCGTCGAGTTTTACAATGTGGCAAGTGCCGCTGAATCCCTGCTTATCCACCTCGCAGGCTGTATATATATAAGGTGTGCCGTTTTCGGGGCGGCAGACAATTGTGCCGTCGGAATCGTCGTGATTATCGTAACGCCAAACGGGTTTCATAGTGTTGAGGTTGATACAGAGCACATTGCCGTGATTGTCGCACACATAGCCGTAATTTTTGTAAACGCAGATGCTCGACTCAATGCCGGGAGCGTTTCTGCCTTTTACTTTGTAACGCAAAAGGCTGTGCATTTTGAGGTTGCCCTGTTCGCGGATAAACTTGTAGATAGTGCCGTTTTCGCCGGGCCAAATAAGGAATCCGCCCACGTCAACAGGCGACGAGTCGAACGCGCCCCACGACCTCCACGCTCCAGCGTCGGGACCATAGAAGAATGTTTTTTCGTGTTTTTCCAAGTCGTAAGCCATGCAGCCAAACGGAGCACGGCAGGGAACGCCCTGACCAAGATAATAGTTGTAAAATTCAGGGTCGATAGAACCTGTGCCCTTGATGGTGTTGCCGGCGTCTAACTTTGTGCGCGACGGCTTGCCGGTGTTGGGATTAAGAAAATATGTCTTGCTGCAAAGCGAGCCGAACATTATCTCCTCGTTAGAAAAATCGGCTGTAAGGTCTTTTGAAGTGGCTTTGAAATGAGCAACCTGTTCGTCGGTCCATTTTACGTAAACGGGCTGACCTGTCCAACCGCTTCCGCCGCCCCAAGTGCCGTATTTGGTGGGCTGAGTGTCGTAGTCGGTATTGAAAGTCCACGCACGCTCAATAGTGGTGGGAGTGCCGGTAACAGTTCCGCCCATATCAGCGTCGCGGTAGAGATTGGCACGGAAAGTAAACACGCCCGGAGTGCTGCGGTAGAGGTCGTCGGTAAAGGTGAGCGTACCGTCGGAATTGTCTTTGGTTTCTACCTTGTATTCCAAAGCGTTAACCGAAGCAAAGATAGTATCGGGGAGGAACACAACCTCAGGTTGTTTTTCAACAGCGGCAATGGTGTCGGCCTGTTGATTTTTAGTTGAGTCGTCGTTAATGTCGATGTTTTGATTCTGTCTCGCGTTAGAACTGCACGACGATGCAGCCACTAAAACTAAACCCGACAGAATGGATGTTATTCTTTTCTTATTCATAGCGGTTTATAACGGTTTAGGCCGCAAAGGTAGAATAAAATCGATAAAAAAAGAAAAAAAAGTGTTTTTTACGTTTTCTACATTACTACACTTTTCGTGGCGAGTTTCTACAAAAGATTTGTGTATATTGAAAAATAATTCCACATTTGCGGGCAGAAACTAAAATTGCTAACTATTGTTAATATTATAAATTTAAAACATCTAAACATTATGCACTTAAAATTACTTTTTTCAGCATTATTGTTAATGCTAATCACTTTGGGCGCATCAACCCGATGCCAAGCGCAAGACACAGGCGCATACACAATATTTGATAAAACAACTGGCACAGAAACATATTATTATGGGAAAGTACCTGAAAACATCGATTATGATTTTGAAAAAAAAGATGTAAAAAAAATTGTTATCGACGAGTCGTATGCGAATAATACATTAGGGAGTAGTCTGTTTTGCATGTTCAGAAATTATGAAAATGTAATATCAATTGAAGGTCTTGGTTATATTAATACAAACGATGTTACCGATATGGAAAGTATGTTTTCCCTTTGTAAGTCCCTCAAAAGCATTGATGTTACAGGTTTTAACACCTCGAAGGTAACTAAGATGGCCGGAATGTTCGCTGGTTGCAGCAGTCTTACTGAACTTGATTTAAGCAGTTTTAATACCGCGAACGTAAAAGATTTGTATAGAATGTTTGGAGAATGCACCAACCTTACTACAATATATGTAAGCAAGGCTTGGAAATTGGATTTAAATAATCTTACCGCTCCGTATGGAGGAATGGAAGTTTTCGATGGTTGTGAAAAGCTTAAAGGTAAAACAAAATGTGATGGTATCAATGTAGGGGCTGAATACGCCACCACTGATTATTATCTTACATCTAAAAAAGGACAAGCAGTAGTTCATGTAGAAAAGCCTGACAATTGGGTATATAATGACCGTTTACATACACTAAATATTGGCACCAACTTGGGTGTTTTATTATGTAAAATCGGCAAAGACGGTGAGTATAGCACAACAAGACCCTCGTTCACCGATGCAGGAACATACACCGTTTATTACAAGGTGGAAGACGGTGATGATTTTAAAGGTGTAAGCGAACAATCTATCACTATAAACATTGCCAAAACGCCAGGCAGATTCTACCAAGAACCGCAGGCTTATTATGGACTTTCTTACTCTGGCAAGGAAATGGAGTTAGTTTCAGAAGGAATTCCAACGTATAAAAAAGAAACTGTTGTAGTTTACAGCCTTGACGGGAAGACTTATTCTACCGACATTCCCAAAGCAACTAACGCAGGAGATTACACTGTTTATTATAAAATAAGAGAAGAAAAAAATTATGCTGCAACAACTCCTAAAACCATAAAAGTTACAATTGCAAAAGTAAAAAATCCAATTTCGATAATGCCAAATTCCACTGTTTACAACGGAGAAGCGCATCCTTTGCTTTCTAAGCCAAGCACTTTTGAAGGAACTATTACGTATACAATGGACGGCAAAGACTACACAGAAATTCCCACAGCCATAAACGCAGGCACTTATAAAATTACATGCCAAGTTGAAGCCACTGACAACTATTACGAAGCCTCAAAAGTGGTGACAGTGATAATTCAAAAAGCCTTCAACCGAATTACACAAAGTCCCTCGGCTATCTACAATCTTGTTGCAAACGACAATCCTCAGGAGTTGATTTCGGAAGGTAGAGCCACCAGCGGATCTCTCTTATACAGCCTTGACGGTAAAACCTACTCTTCATCAATACCCACAGCTGTTGACGCAGGCGAATACACCGTTTATTACAAAGTAGACGAAAGCGAAAACTATGATGCTATAGCCCCCGCCTCAATAAAAGTAACCATTGCCGAAAAAAAGACTCCTGAACCTACCAAAGTAGCGTATGCGTTGCTTTCTAACAATACTCTCACATTCTATTATGGCGAAGAAAAACCCGAAGGCGCATTGTCTATCAGAACATCAAGCGACGACAGCAATTGGCCTGTTTCGCTTTGTAGAACAATAACCAATGTGGTGTTTGATAAATCGTTTAAAGAGTACAAACCATTCAAAACATCAAGCTGGTTTAGAGATTGTGAAAATCTCACCGAACTTTCCGGCATGGAAAACATCAACACCGAAGATTTAGAGTATATGGATGAAATGTTCCAATTCTGCAACAATCTCAAATCAGTCGACTTCTCAACATTCAACACCTCAAAGGTAACCAACATGACCCGCGTTTTCTGGGGCTGCGAGAATCTCGAATCTGTTTTTGTTGGCGAAGACTGGAAAACATCTGCCTTAAAAAAATCTTCCGGCATGTTTGGAGATTGTTTCAAACTCTACGGCGGCAAAGGCACTGCATACAACGCCGACCAAACCGATGCCACCTATGCTCACATCGACGGCGGTGCTAACAATCCCGGCTACTTTACCAAATCGGGCGAACCTGCGTTCAAAAAAGTACTTGCGTCGATAGAAATAAGCTCTCTCCCTACAACCGAATACACCGAAGGTGATGCATTTTCTGCCGAAAACGGTAAACTCACATTGACCTACAACACTGGCGACAAGGAAACCGTCAACCTTTCTGAAGCCACCATCACCGGCTACGATAAAACCAAGGTGGGCGAACAAACTTTGAAAGTTGAATACCAAGGCGTTGAAACCTCATTATTGGTTGCTGTAAAAGCAAAAGAGCAGCAAAACAATAACGATAACAATAACAACAATGGCAACAACGACAATCCTCCCACCCCCGTATCATCAGTTGACAACACCCCAAGCGTAAAAGTATGGTCGTTTGATAATACCATCTTCATCGCCTCCACTCCCGACAGCCAATACAAAATCATCGACCTCCAAGGCCGCACAATAGCAACTTCAACAACAACTTCATCTCTTGAACAAATCAATATCAACAAATCAGGTATCCTTGTAGTAATCATCAACGGCAAATCTTATAAGGTATCCCTATAACCCGTCTGGAAGACGGTATTTAGTAGGGGCGTACACTCAGTGCGCCCCTTTTTTATGCAGAAAAAAAATTTGCAAATAACCTCACCATTAATTATCTTTGCGTGTAGAAACAAACCAAATTAAAATACGTCAACTATGGCTATCACAATCGACCTATCGCGCAGATTACCTATCGGGTTTCAGAGTTTTGCAGACTTACGACAAAAAGGTTGCCTTTATGTAGATAAAACCGACTATGTATATTTGCTTGCACATTCAAGCAAGGCGTATTTTCTTGCGCGTCCCCGTAGGTTTGGTAAAAGCCTTTTTGCCAACACGCTCAAGGCATACTTCGAGGGTAGAAAGGAATGTTTCAAGAATCTTAAAATAGATTCTTTGGAGAAAGATTGGATTAAATATCCGTTGGCATATTTCGATTTTGTGGATGGCGACTATTCCAAACCTTCGATGCTGATTGACAAAATCACATTTATGTTGTATTGTTTTGAAAAAGAAAACGACATTATATTTGACGAGTCGATTTTCAATAATATTACGTACGACAAAGATGAAAATCCACATGCCAAGCGGCTTGCCATCCGTTTTACATACGATATGCAAGCGGTGTATAAAAAAACAGGCTTGCAGGCTGTAATTATCGTTGATGAATACGACAATCCTTTGATAACGAGTGAAAACCTCACCGAATCTAAAAAAATTTACCGTGGATTTTTCTCTGTTCTTAAATCTGCCGACGAGTATATCCGCTTTGTATTTATCACAGGCGTTACCAAGTTTGCCAAAACATCTATTTTCAGCGGTTTAAATCAACCCGAAGACATTACCGACAATGAGAAATTTGCGGCTATTTGCGGTATCACGCACGAGGAGTTGATTGCCAATTTCACACCCGAAATCGAAAAACTCGCAAAACATGAAGGCTTTACTTTCGACGAATGTGTTGCCGAACTCAAACATTGGTACGATGGTTATCTATTCCACGAAAACGGCGAAAAGGTATTCAATCCCGTAAGCCTTTTGAGGGCTTTTTCAGGTCTCGATTTCCAAAATTATTGGTACGAGACAGGCAACCCAGAGATGCTTATGAAGCGCATACACAGTACGTATTATGATTTCAAGCGGTTCGAGAACGACATGGATTTTTCCAAGGACGACCTCAAAACTTTCAAGAACGACGAACACAATATGGATCTTGTGCCGTTGCTCTATTACACTGGCTACCTCACCATCAAGAGTTACGACCGCAACACACGCACCTATATCCTTGGTTTTCCTAACAACGAGATAAAACTGAGTTTCCTTCAAGGATTGATTAACGAGTTTTACCGTGCACCCGACAGCCTTACAGGGTTCATCTATGCCGATTTTCTTCGCGATTTCCGCAAGGGTGACATCGACAGCCTTATGGAGCGTTTTCAAGCCCTGTACAGCACCCTGCCGTATGCCAATGATAACAACGAGAAATATTTGGAGCGCGATTTTCAAAATGTGATTTTTCTTGTGTTTACCATCTGCGGACAGTTTGTGCAGTCGGAGGCGCATTTCTCAAAAGGTAGAGCCGATGCCATTGCCACATCCGACAACTATATCTATATCTTTGAGTTCAAGATGGATCAAGACCCTCAAATAGCCCTCGATCAAATCAACGAAAAAGATTACGCCGGACGCTTCAAAAAAGACAGCCGCAAAATCTTCAAAATTGGCGTAAACTTTTCGAGCAAGGAAAAGAATATTTCTGAGTGGAAGGTGGAGGAGTAAGTATGGAGCTATGCCCATACAATCTTCATCGCCTCCACCCCCGACAGCCAATACAAAATCATCTACCTCCAAGGCCGCACAATAGCAACTTCAACAACAACTTCATCTCTTGAACAAATCAATATCAACAAATCAGGTATATACGTAGTAATCATCAACGGAAAATCATTTAAGGTATCATTATAACCCGTCTGGAAGACGGTATCTCTGTAACCCCGAACATCGAGACACACCCGTGTCGATGATGTTCGGGGTTATTCCCCCAAACGATTACACCACGCTATACTCCTACCCTATTGTTATTAATTCGCATCTTTTTTGTTTTTGGCGCGGAGGGTGGCGCTTTGCTTTAGGAGTGCGCCTATTTCGCCAAAAATGGTGTTGTATTGCTTCACTAATTCGGTTTCGCTACCATTGCGACAGTCTTGCGCGTATTTGATGGCAGAGAGAAGTCCTTGTATGTGGGTCATGAGGTTTTGACGAGCTGTTACCACCGACTTGCATTTTTCCACCTTTATATCCACACGCGAAATTACGGCGGTGCGGTACTCCTCTATAATATTTTCGAGGTCAACAAGAAGCTCCAACGCGCCAATAGTGGTAAAATCGGCATCCTTTACGGTGCGCAAGTTGGCAATAGCCTTTTCGATGCGACCTATGGCTTCGCTCTTGAGCGCAAACACCGACGAAACGTTGGCATATTTTGGAATAATATTGGCAGCGGCAACCTCTTTGTCGTGAATACCGCAGTTTTTGGCAGTGGTGAGACATCCACCAAGAGCGGTGTAACGTTTTTTGAGGGTCTCGAAATACTGCTGTGTTACCTGCGTCGACTGGTTGGTTTTCTCTTTTACCTTGGCGGCGTTAAACTCTTTTGCGGCGGTTTTCACCAATGCCACCTCCTCTTTTGTGGTTTTCTCCTTGGCAGATGCACCTGCCTGAATAAGTTTTGCTGTTAAATCAGAGAGCATATCCATTCTAAGTCTTTGGATTGATACTCCCGATAAAGATATTTGTACGTTTGCCATTTTGTAATATTTATTATTAATTTATGTATTTAAATTGCACAAATATAAGATAGTTTTATTAAAGATGAAAATGAAAGTTATAAAAAATACACTTTTTTTATAAAATTTTTATCGCTATTTATGCAATGCGCCTTCTGGATAGGTTTTAGGGGCATTGTATCCATGACGGAATATATTTGAAGCATGCTTTGTGGCGTTATATATGGTGCAATATGTATTCGGTGCATAGATTCTACCACTACAAATAATACAGCGTATATCCCGACGATTTTTTAAGGCGCAATTATTCCAACAATGTGTCTTCGGGCAATAAATAATCACATTGTAACTCTTACATTGTATCTTCAGACAGTTTTTATTAACGCTACAAGACATTCAACATGCCTTTAAGCCACCTCAAAGAGGCATTGTTAGTTTTGAAATGTATCTTCTTAGCTGTTTATTAGATTGTTGTTATATAATATTAGTATCAATATACACACTGAATACCAATCATTTTAGAGATTACATATACATTTATAATACTTTTGTATCGTTATTGCACATTCAATATATATATTATTAACAACTTATACACCATGTATGACCAACAACGCATAAAAAAACATCACGAAGGCACGTTGCATATCTTACAATGCATAAAAAAAATATCCCGAAGATACGTTGTTAGATTTACACCAATAAAAAAAGGCTTCTCCATTTGGAGAAGCCTTTTTTATTATCTTATATTAGTGTCCGAGAAAAATAAAAAATCGAATAAAAAATAAGGCTGCCATAATTAGGCAGCCCGTTTTTTTGGTAACAGACCCGAAGCAGAGTGCAACAATGTTTTTGAGGATGCCACACAATTGAGCCTGCCATTATTCAAGAAGCCCTCCAGGTATGTGTAGAGGGCTTGGGAGCGTATTGTCAA
>JAGCDD010000245.1 GCA_017651345.1 Bacteroidales bacterium
AATAGATTCTTCTTTTTTGGCTGCTGCTTTTTTTGTAGTGGTTTTAGCAGTTTTGGTGGCTGATTTTGCTTCTGCCTCGGTTGCTTTTTTTCTTGTTGCCATGTTTTTAGTTTTTGGTTATTATTAATGTTGCAAAGATAATACTATTTTTGATAAACGGAATATATTTTTGTAATTTTAATATTAAGTTTCATTAAACTTTTTGATTTGGTGGATATAAACTAATTATCTTTTTTGTCCACCACGCTATAAATTCCGTCTTGGTTATGTTCTATAATTCCGTCGTCTTCCATTTTTCGTATCACTTCGGAGGTGTGCTCATTGTCGAATGGCGACGAGGTTTTAATCTCTTGCAGTGGACGCGGTGCTTGCTTTATGAAATTGAAAATATAATCAAATATTTCGTCGAACTCTTCGGCTCGTGCGTATCGTTCTCGTTTTGAACGGCATACATCACATTCTCCACAGTCAGTATTGCTCTCTTCGCCAAAATATGAAGTTAGCTGACGGCTTCGGCAGGTTTGATCGTTGATACAATATTTTATCACAGAATTTACCCGCTCGGTGTAATGTTCTCTTAATAGGTCGTAGGTTTCGGGAGCAATTATGATGCTTTTTTCGTCGAGTCGCTCTTCGGTGTATATTATAAAAGGTGTGCGCTTTTGGGGTATGTAGCTGATAATTTTTTGCTGCGACATTTTTTTTAGCATTTCTACTATTGTGTCGATGCTGCATTGTGCATTTTTGGCAATTTGCTCTTCGTCTATTTCAACATAATTGCTAAATAGTCCGGTGTAGCTACGCAGCAACAGCTTGATAAATGCATCTGTTTGACGGTTGGCAACTTGATATTTATAAAGGTCTTCGCGGCTGATAACAAACATTATGCGCGAGTTTACAAAAACCTCTTCGGTGGTTTCGATGTATCCGTTGCGTTGCAAAATCTTCAACGCGCTCATACACTGCAGTATGTTGAGATTGTATTGCTCTACAAAATGTGCCAATTTAAACTCAAATGTGCGTCCTTTGGCTGCACCGATGGGTATTTGGTAGTAGTTGCCGAGCATGTTGTATACCTGTTTGATGTATTCTTTTGGAGGAAACGACATGGTAAGATTTCGACGAAGATTTGATATGTCGCCATCGTTGTAGAGTAGCACAGCGTATGCTTTTTTTTCATCTCGTCCGCCTCGTCCTGCTTCTTGAAAATAGGCTTCGAGACTGTCGGGAACGTCCAAATGCGTCACAAATCTTACATCGGGCTTGTCAATACCCATTCCAAAAGCATTTGTGGAACAGATAATGCGGGTTTTGCCATCTTTCCATTGCTGTTGACGGTAATCTTTGTAGGCTTGAGTAAGTCCGGCATGAAAATAATCTGCCGAAATACCTTTAGATTTAAGAAACTCGGCAGTTTCGCGAGTTTTTTTGCGGTTTCGCACATACACCACGCCCGTGCCTGGCTGAGCATTCACTATGCGCATAAGGTACGATTCTTTGTCTTCCACCTTGCGCACAATGTAAATGAGGTTGCTACGGGCAAAACTCTTTTTAAACAGATTTTTTTCTTTAAATAGGAGTTTTTCTTGAATATCATCTGCCACTTTTGGGGTGGCTGTGGCAGTAAGGGCAAGCACAGGCACTCCGGGCAACAACTTGCGGACATCGGCAATTTTGAGATACGACGGGCGGAAATCGTAGCCCCATTGCGATATGCAGTGTGCCTCGTCGATAGCCAACATACTCACTTTTAAAGTTTTAAGTCGCTCTAAAAATAGTTCGGTGCTTAGGCGTTCGGGCGAAAGGTAAAGAAACTTGGTGCCTCCGAATGTGCACGAGTCAAATGCCGCCTGAATTTCGTGAAACGTTAAACCAGAATATACAGCCACCGCCTTGATATTTCGGCGTCGGAGATTTTCCACTTGGTCTTTCATCAAGGCAATAAGTGGCGTTACCACAATGCAAGTGCCCTCTTTGCTGAGGGCTGGCACTTGAAAAATAATGCTTTTGCCGCCGCCGGTGGGCAATAAGCCGAGCGTGTCGCGCCCTTCGTCTGCCACCGATTTGATAATTTCTTCTTGCAGCGGACGAAAAGATGTGTAGCCCCAATACTGTTGTAGTATGTCTGTATAGATACTCATAACCACAAAGGTAAAAAAAATTTCTTATTTTAAGTTAAAAAAAATGGCTGTCGATAAATATTTTTCTAATTTTGGCGAAAATTACGGATAGTGTTTTCCGGCTGGTTTTAACAACCTCTATATTTTGATGACCTATTTATTAAAATGAAAAAATTATTACTATCAATTATAACAGCAAGCTGCATAACAACATGCGTAAATGCTCAACAATCAGAGCCGATATTTGTAATAGACGACAAGCTTGAAGTATATGCAGATGAATTTTGGCGCGAATACAAGCAGCATTACGATTACGAACCCGACGATTTGTTGTCTTTGATTCAAAATTACGCAAATTATCGTTTGCATATTTACGATGCCGAACAAAGGCATTTAGATACTGCGGCTTCGGTGCGTAAGGCGCGTGATTATTATCAAAACTATTTGGTAATTAATCATATCGCCAACAATCCTAAATCTCAGCAAATTATCAAACAGCTTACACGCGATTGTGGCACTCAATATCGAGTTTCGCATATTCAGGTAAATATTGATAGTAATTTGCCATCAGATACTGCCGCTGCATATTTTAAGGCTGCTAAAATACGCACTCGATTAACTTCGGGAGCAGATTTTGCTCTTGTGGCACGTCAGCTGAGCGACGACCCATCGGCAAATTTCAACGGTGGCGACCTTGGCTACATTTCGGTTTTGGAAATGCCTGATTATCGTTTTGCCCAATATGTTAAGGCTAATGCAAACGATAACGAATTTTCGCAACCTGTGCGCACAAAAAAAGCATATCATATTATAAAGGTGTCGGATTCGCGTCCGGCAGTGGATTCGGTGTCGGTGTCGTGTATCGAAATCCGAAAGGCTAAACGTTGGCGTATCGATGATTCGCTCCGCAATCTTGCCAATCAAATTTGCGAAAAGCTCAAAAACGGCGAAGATTTTTTTGCTCTTCAAAAAAAATATTCGTATCAGCAAGGAAGTCAAAAACTTACATTATTTGAGGCTGTAGACCTCTACGGTTCGCAAATCAACAACCTTAAACGCGAGGGACACTTTTATGCCACTCCTGCCGACACATACGATGCGTTTCTTATTGTAAGGCTCAACAAACTTTATCCACGCCGCGATAATAGCAAAATGAATGAAACTATTAAATCGCGTTTTGTGGTGAGCAACAAGTTTAAAGAATTTGCCGATGAGTTTCTCGATAGTGTAAAAACTGTTTCAGGATACTCAGTTTCAGGCGAATACGGACAGCTTGCAAATGCTTTAGACGAAACTATTTTTGATGGTAAGTGGATTCCTCAAGATGGATTGACCCTTATCGATGACAAGCTTTTTTCTTTTGGCGGACGCAATTACTCCGTAGGCGATTTTGCCAAGTATATTTTTGAAACACAAAAACCTTGTGCTGTAACGTCTAATAGCGTTTATCTTGATGGTAAAATCAAGGAAATGACCGACCATTTGGCTTTTGAAGCTGCTAAACAGATGCTTTTGCGTCGTTATCCGATGTATAAGGTGCTTATGCACGAGTATACTTATCCGCAACTTTTCGCTCTTTCCGACGAATCAAGTCTTTCGAGTTCAAAGGCAAGCAGTAGGTTAGAAGTGGAAGAATATTACCACAAACACGCTTCTGATTATCTTAGCGGCTATTTGCTTTACCTAAGAATTTTTGAACCAATGCAAGGCGCATCACCCAAAAAATTGATGAAAGAGGCTAATCAACTTGCTAATACGCCAAGTATGAAATCTACTCCGATGTTGCAACCTGTGGTAGCCGACACTTTCCAATTGGGACAAAACCCTGTGGCAGATATAGTTATACGAGGCTTCAATTCGGGCGAATACTCTTATCCCGGCGATAAGGTAATCAAACTCAATCAAGAAAACCGAATTGTGATAGTTAAGGTGTTAGAAGAACCTCACCCAATGGAGCTTAACGTAATTTATCCGCAGGTTTATGCTGATTATCAAAATTCTATCAAAGCCAATTTTACCGATAATCTCCAAAAAAAATACTCTTTAAAAATTTCCAAAAACGCAGAAACTATTCTTAAAGAATCTTATTAATATATCATGAAAACACTCAACAGAATACTAATTTTAGCAATCTTATTTAATGTACTCTTGACATCGTGCCACAACGATACTCCTATTGGTGCGCGTGTCCCTGTGGTTAAAGTTTACGATAAATATCTGTATCAAGACGACATCGAAGCCCTCGTGCCCGAAGGTACTACTCCCCAAGATAGCGCTCTCAAAGTTAAAAACTATGTTGATGTGTGGGTGCGCAAACAATTGATGATTAAAAAAGCCGAACTGTATCTCACCGACGAACAAAAAGATGTGGAACGTCAGCTCGAAGATTATCGCGCAAGTCTATTGATTTACAAGTATAAAGAAAAATTCTTGGCAGAAAACTTCGACACCACCGTTACCCCAAACGAAATAAAAGATTATTATCAGCAGCATCAAGACGATTTTAAACTGCAACGCAATGCTGTAATGGCATTTTTTGTTAAAATTCCTTTGGAATCAACCGACATTACTTCGTTGAAAATGTTGCTCGATTTCCGCTCTGAAAAGGATTCTATTAGATTAATGGATTATATCCGCGACCATTCGCTTACTTACGATAATTTTGGTTCAGAATGGGTTTCGTTTTCAGAAGCCGCATCTAAAATGCCTTAAAATATCGACGAAAACGACGACCGTGTAAAAAGCCGCCGCACCATTACACAAGCCGACGACCAATTTATGTACCTTCTCAAAATCAGAGATTTTAAAGCTGCAGGAGTGCTCGAACCCTTTGAAATGGCTCAACACCGTGTAGAAAACGTGGTGCAAAAATCAAAAATGCAGAAACGCCTCAACCAACTTGAAGACGAACTTTACGAAAACGCTGTTGGTAATGGCAATTTAGAATATTACTACACCGATAAAACTAAAAAATAAGATGATTAAAAAGATATTATTATTTTCAGCAATATTTTCGATTTCGCTTGGTGCAATAGCTCAAGACAGCACAGCAGTGTCTGCACCCGATTCGTCGTCTACTGCCAATGTTGTTGACACCACTACCAGTATTATTATAGCTAAGCCACAACCTAAGCAATCTACTTCGTTTAGCAATGTTATTGTGGTAGATAAGGTTATTGCCGTTGTGGGCAACAAAATTATTCTTGAATCAGAATTGCAGGCTCAGTATATGCAGGCTCAAGCCCGTAGCGCTGCTATTAGCAAAGCTTCTGTGTTTGAAGATCTTTTGTACCAAAAACTACTTGTGGCTCAAGCCGAAATCGATAGTGTGGACGTAAAAATTACCGACAAAATGGTTGAAGACAAAGTTACCGAAAAACTCAACCGTTTCATCGACGAAATGGGCGGTGTGGAAAAAATGGAAGAATACTTTAACAAGCCTCTCGCCGAAATTAAAGAAGATCTCCGCGATGTTACCCGCGACCAATTGATTGCAAGCGCCGAACAAGACGAAATAACCAAAGATGTTAAGGTAACTCCTGCCGAGGTAAACAAATATTACAAATCGCTTTCGCAAGATTCGCTTCCGCTTATCGACCTTCAGTTTGAAATTTGCGAAATAGTTATTCACCCTGCCATTTCTAAAAAAGACCGCGATGCCGTAAAACAGCGTCTGATGGATATTAAAAAAGAAGTGTTGGCAGGCGGTTCGCTGTTTGAAACCAAGGCTGTGCTCTATAGCGAAGACCCCGGTTCGGCTGTTGACGGTGGCGAACTTGGTATGATGTCGCGTGGCGAACTTGTTCCCGAATTTGCCGCTGCTGCTTTTTCGCTCAAAAAAGATTCTATTTCGGATGTAATTGAATCAGAATTTGGTTTTCACATTATTCAAATGATCGACCGCAAAGGTGAGCGTATCAATGTGCGTCACATACTTATGAAACCAAAATTTACCCCCGAAGCTAAGGCTAAAGCCAAAGTAAAAGCCGACAGTATTTATTCTGTGTTGATGGAAAAGAAAATGACCTTTGAAGATGCAGCTAAATTGTTTTCTACCAACGATAAAACCGGCAAAAACGGAGGTGTAAAGGTTAATCCGTATTCTGGCGACACCAAGTTTACTGTTGAAGCTTTGCAGCAGTCTATGCCCGCCGATTATTACTATATTCAAAATATGAAGGCAGGCGATATTTCTAAACCCCTTGATTCGTACGACGACCGTGGCAATCAGGCTTACAAGATTATTTTATTAAAATCTCGAACCGAGCCGCACATTGCCTCTATCGAAACCGACTATCAAACTATACAAGATATGGCTCTAAATCACAAATATTCGCAAACTTACGACAAATGGGTGAAGGAAAAAGCCAAATCGGTATATGTGAGAATCAACGACGAATACAGAGATTACAATTTTAGATTTGCGGGTTGGCTTCATTCCGACCTCGAACGTTAAAAATCCTCAAACTATGACACAATACAGCAACGACGTAGAAGCCGCCGACGCTTTAAAACAAAAACACGATCAACTGATTGCCGAAATAGGTAAAGTTGTGTTTGGTCAAAAAGAGATTATAGAACAAGTGCTTACGGTGATGTTTAGCGGTGGACACTGTCTTTTGGTGGGTGTTCCCGGGTTGGCTAAAACCCTTTTGGTCAACACTATTGCCAAGGCTCTTGACCTTAAATATAAGCGTATTCAATTTACGCCCGACCTTATGCCGTCGGATATTACGGGTAGCGAAATCCTTGATGAACAAAAGAATTTCCGCTTTATCAAAGGTCCTGTTTTTGCCAACATTATTCTTGCCGACGAGATTAACCGTACTCCTCCTAAAACGCAATCTGCTCTTTTGGAGGCTATGCAAGAACATACAGTAACAGTTTCGGGCAACAATTATGTTTTAGACGAACCTTTTTTTGTGCTTGCTACACAAAACCCTGTAGAGCAAGAAGGTACATATCCATTGCCTGAGGCGCAGTTAGACCGTTTTATGTTTAACGTTATTCTTGATTATCCTTCGGTGGATGAGGAAATTACAATTGTAAAAAACACTACACGCGATACCACGGTGCAAACTTCAAAAGTGGTTTCTGCCGAAGAAATTATCTATTTCCGCAACTTGATTAAAAAGGTTGCCGTATCCGACAATGTGGTAAAATACGCCGTTACACTTGCCGCTAAAACACGTCCTCATACCCCCACAGCGCACGAGGCTGCCAATAAATATTTAAACTGGGGAGCAGGTCCGCGTGCTTCGCAATATTTAGTTTCGGGAGCCAAAACATTTGCTATGCTTCACGGTAAATATTCTCCTGATATAGATGATGTAAAAGCTGTTGCGCTGCCTGTGCTTCGTCACCGTATTATTCGCAACTACCAAGCCGAAGCCGAAGGTCTCTCAGAGGATGATTTGATTAAGATGATGTTGTAATATTTTTTGAGTTATAAAAAAAACGCCGGGCAAATATTTTTGCTCGGCGTTTTTTTTGTGGTATGGATTTTAGTATTCGTCCTCGTTGAAAAAGAAATCGTCTTTGCTTGGGTAATCGGGCCAAATATCTTCGATACCTTCGTAAATTTCGCCGTCATCATCGATTTCTTGTAGGTTTTCGATAAGTTCGAGCGGTGCGCCCGACCTTTGAGCGTAGTCGATAAGTTCGTCTTTGGTTGCCGGCCAGGGAGCGTCTTCCAACTTTGTGGCTAATTCAAGTGTCCAATACATAGTGTTTTATTTTAAGTTTTATGTTATAACTGCCGTTTTTCAAAAAAAGTTGCAAATATATACAATTATTAATATGCGAAACAAAAATTTGTAATTTTTTTTGCACTATGTATCACGGGCAGTTTTCGCACTCCGAATCGTGGATTACGTTTTCTTCGGTGGTGGTGATGGTGTGAGAACGGCTGTCGATTAGGTTGTTGACCGATTTTTGAACTTTGTCTAACTGTGTGCGGGTGCTTTTGAGACCTGTTTCGAGTTGAAGTTTCACCTCTTCGAGATTGGCTTTTTCGCTGTTGATTTGGTCGAGCATGGTTTGGAGTTCCACCATAGAGCCGATGGTTTGCGCAAGGCGGAGGTTCATATCTTGAAGCCGTTTTTCGAGATTGGCGTTCTCTAATGTAGATGTATAGTAGTTTTGTTGCGATGTCTGCAACTTGCGTTCGTATTCGGCGCGTTCGCGGTTGAATTTTATGCGGTTGTAGATCCAAAGAGTGCCGAAAAGCAGCATAAGTATGGCGGCGGCAAACACGCCCACAGTAAGCCACGATTTGGCGCGTTTAGAAAAACGGCGCAAAAAATACTCTGTTCGGTCGGCTATGGCAGTAAATCTCATAGTTATTTGTTTTTAAATGCTCGGTTACTATCGCAAAGTTCCGAAAAAAAGATTGAATGTCAAAACAATTTTGTTGTTTATTTTTCTACAAACTCTTTAAGTTTGATATCGGCGAGAGGGTAGGAGTATGCCGACAGATGGCTAAAATGCCACCATTCGGTGCGTATGCCACGAAAGCCGTGTTTTTCCATCATCTCTTTTAACAAAGAGCGGTTGGTTATCACCTCCGACGGCAGATTCATATTGGTCATATACGCCTCGTAGCCGCAATGATCAAAGTCGGTGCCCATATTGAGTTCTTTGCCGTCGAGAGTGGTGAGTGTAAGGTCTACCGCGCCTCCACGGTTGTGTATCGAGCCTTTTGCCGGGTCGGTGAGAAAATTAGGATTTGGAATAATTTTCCACATCAAGAATTGGCACGAATGAGGACGGTAGCCATCAAAAATCTTGATTTTGTAGCCTTTGTCGATGCACTCTTTGGCTATTTCTATGAGGTCGCGGGCGGGTGCATAGCGCATATAACAAAAAGGCTCGTCGTAAAGCACAGTGTGTGTAAAATTGTTTTCGGTGGCATAGCGGATGTCGAAACTAAACAGTTCGGGAAAAAGTTTCAGATTGATAAAGTCGGCATCTGTGCCGTCGAATGGCAGGGCGAGTTTCATCTGCGGTATCACCAAGTTGTTGGCAATGATTCGTATTTCTACCTCGTTTTGTGGAGCAAAACCTATGGCATTGTTAATTTTTAAAATAGCACGTCCGCTTCGGTTTTCGATTGTTCCCTCAAAATAGTGCTTGTTTTCGGTAAAAAAAGCTGCAGTGCCGTTGTTTCGGATTGTCCACGATGCATGGAATCCATTATTGTTGATTTTTAGTATTTTGTCGGTGAGTTTGCCGTTGAGTTGGCTTTTGTAGTTGGCTATAAGCGAAGGAGTTAGTGAACCTTGTGTTAGATTTTCGCTGTTGGCGTTTACATCTGACGAATCGTTGAGCAAGATGCCGTTGTTGTATATGTCGATACGTTCGATGGCGTGTATGTGGCGCGGTTCGGCGGTGCTGATGGCTACTGCGGCAAGCGTGTCTTTTACAAATTCGGTGCGGCGGCCTTTTTCGTTGCTGATGATTACAAACGACAGTGAATCAGTTTCAACGGGATTGATATTGAGTTCGGGTTTGTTGCCAGTGCATTTGTAATACTGTCCTCCGATTTTTACAAATACAGTAAAATCAGTGCTGTAACCACGTCGTTTGACAGGTGCAAACCTTATGCTCGAAATTGTTGATTGTGAGATTTTTAGATTGTATGTGCGCATTTCATCGGGCGCAAAGGCTGTGTATTTCATATTGTCGAACATATTGGCTATTTTGTGAGCCGGGTCGTTGGCGGCTGTGGTTATTTGCATAAAGCGGCGAGGCTTTTGGGTTTCTTGTTTTTGAGGTGTACAAGCGGAAATAAGGATAGATAGAGTTGCTATTATATAAAGGTGTCGCATTTTTTTAAGGTTTAAAAATCTAAGCCGAGCGAAAAGTAAAAAACACGGGGTAATATTACGCGACCTTCTACGCCCCAAGCCCAATCAAAACGCAGAAAATATCCGAGCAACGAGGTGCGTAACCCAAATCCGTAGCCTGCCACAATTGAGGGACGGTCTACATCGATGGTCATTGTAATTGAGCCGTTTTCGAGCACGTATTTGTCGTAGGCGTTTTTATCTTTGAATGGAACGAGTCCTTTCCACGCCGAACCTGCATCAAAAAATCCTACAATCTGAAAGTCGTTGATTAATTTAGAGTTGATTGGTCGGTTTGCCAAGTAGCGGAATATCGGCCAACGTATTTCGTTGTTGAGCACGGTAAATGTGTTGCCATTGCGACAGTTTTGGATAAAGCCACGCATATTGGTGGCAACTGCTTGATAGATATAGTTTTCGTTTTGGTCAATCTGTATCGATTGGTCAAACATTCCGTCGGTTTTAAACTTGGTCCAGTTGTCTACTGCGCCAAGGTAGTAGATAATTTTGCCTGTTCCAAACGATGTGGCACCTGCAAGGCGCGATGCAAATATAAGGCTGCGGTGAATTTTCTGATAGTATCTTACGTCAAATCCCCACGACGAAATAATGTCGTAGTTGCCTTCTACTTGTTGATATAGTTCGCTCCATGCCTTAGCTCTAACGCCCGATGGTGTGTTGGTGCCGAGGCTGCGGGTGTTGTCGAAATTGTATTCCAATTTTGCTTTGGCAAATACTTGATATTGAGGTTTTTGTTCTAAATAAGGATAATCGGTAACGAGATATTGTGCTTGGTCGTAACGCAATCCGAGAGTGGTTTTTACTGCCGAGGTTTGGTTGAATGGGTAACTTGCTATAAACAAGCCTTCGTTTGTGATTACCTTGGTGGCGTAATAGTCGTAGATATTGCGGAAAGTGCTGCGGTGGAATATGTATTCCTTATCGATACGGTGTTTGAGGTCTTCAAACGAAAGGTAAAAATCGTAACTATCAAAATTGCCGCCGATATTGATGCCTGCGGTGAGTCGGTAGTCTTCAAAAAGGTCTTTGATACCTATTTTAAAATATGCGCTTGCTCCCGGGTTGAAGTAATAAGGACCGCCTGTAAATGCTTGATAACTTTGGTTTTTGCCGCTAAAATCTATCTGGCTTACAAGGTAGTCGATATAGAAATTTGTAAAATACATCCTTTGGTGAGGACGCACAGCCGCTTCGTTTTTGTGACGTTCTTTAAGGTCTTGACGATAGAATGTAAGTTGCTGAGCAAGAGGGCGTTCTTCTTCAAAAACATAGTGGGTGATATCGTATTTGAGGCTGTCGGGGTGAATCCATTCTTTGGGTGGATTAGCGGCAATGCTGTCGGCAATTTCGCGGTCGCGGATGGCTTTTAGTCGGCGTACCTCGGCAAGACTATCTTGACGGTGCTGACGGCGGTTTTCGCGGGCTTTGAAATAGGTGAGGGGCAGGGGGTTCGGAATGTCGGCGGTTGACTGCTGCAACTGATTGTCGAACATATAGTAACGGTCGTTGAAGCGTAATGTCTTATCTGCCTTTTGGTTGCGAGTGTTGGCGTTGAAACTTAAAATGTTTCTACCGAAATTAGATGTTGCTTTGTAACTGTTTGTGTATCTGTAATGTACAATAGTGTCGATGGCAATTATAGTGCTGTCGAAAACTGATGCATATTGATTTTTGATGCCGTTTTTGTCGCTTATGTAGGTGTAAGAGCCTGATGATATTTCGGTAGGAGAGGTTTCGTTTTCGTAAGGAGTTGATGTAATGCGTTTTAAAACAGGTTTTTTGCTGCCAAGGTCGTATTCAAAAAGGTCGTAAGTGCGTCCAAAGGGTTGATGTTGATCGGGTTTTTCTGCCACGAGAGTGTCGTTGAGGCGGTTGGATGCGAATACTATTTTTTTAGCTCCTGCAAACTTCGGGTCGATGTCGTCGGCAAGATCTTGGGTAATGTTTGTAAATGTTCCCGATGCCACGTTGAAGTATACAATGTCGCGCATACCCGAAAGTTGGATGCTCATCACCATATTTAATCCGTCGGGCGCATAGTCCATTGAGTACACTTTGTCGAATCGCGGAAGCATTTTGTTTGTCATTGTCTTGGTGTCGGTATTGTATTGATATAGAAATACATAACCACGTTCTTCGATTACAAAGCTAAGGATTTTAGAAGTGGGATGCCAAGCCGCCACGGGATAAGAGTAGTCGGTGATTTGTTCCAACTTTTGTTCGCGGCGGAGCAGTTTGGTGAACTCTTCGGTGGTGTTGTCGCGCAGGTAAATTTTGTATTTGCCCATGCAGTTGGTGGTGTAGAATGTGTATTTGCCGTCGGGCGAAGTGGTGGGATGGTCGTAAACGGTGTTTCGTTTGGGCTTTTTGATAATGGTATCGGATAGCGGAATCGGGTTTTCGGGACGGTTGAGGGCAAATTTTTCGGCGTAAAACTCTTTCCAATCGGGTGAAAGTTTTTTGATGTTTTTGCCCAATGCCTGCGAAATTGCGTTGTTGAGGTTTTTGTTAATGCCTGTCAAATAGATAATATTTGGAATAGCATCTCTACCGTAAGCAATTGTGATATAATGCCATAGCGAATATCCGGCATATTTGGCGTCGTCGCCGCGTAAGTGATTGATTTTTTTGTATTTCTTGCTTTCAAATCCATCGCGGATAATATCTTCCACGTCGGAGTTCCATTTGATGGCGGCGTATGCGGTGAGTCCTTGGCTGTACCATTCGGGCAGCGAAATCACAGCCGAGTTTGCCACCTTGCTTTTCAACCCTGTACCATATAGGCTCGAAGTCATTAGCACCGAAGCCACAGCCTCGCGTATCTGCTGGTCGAATTTTATGTGGTCGCCGTCGAAATAGAGAAACACTTTGTTGTCGATAATCTTGGTGGTGCCGCCAAGGTTCGACGAAATGTCCTGAGTTTGCAGCCCTACGTTGCTCTGGCGAAATTCTGTTAAACGGTTGTAAACGAGGAATATAATACGTTTTTGCATTTTTTTGCCAAAGAACTTTTCCATTTCGGGAATCACCTCCTCGGCACGGTCGCAAACGTATTGCGCAAGGTCTTTGCCTTGTTGATAATAATAGGTGTCGAATTGCGGATAGCGGTAGTACATCCATTGAAACTCGCTGTATTGCACACGGTTTTGCCCAAAATTCATCTGGTGACCGTTGTAAAACTGTGCCTGCGCCGAAAATGTGGCTATTAATAATAAAAATGCGGTTATGTATTTGATATTCTTCATTTTATCGTTGTATACTTATTTTGTTCGGGAATAATAAGTTCTATCTCTTTAAAGTCGAATTGCTTACATTCGCCGGTTTGCTCGTTTTCTACCGTGATAAATCCAAACGGGTCTACTTCGCGGATAATTCCTTTAAATACTTTGCCTTGCGAATTGTATACCAATGTTTTGTGCAATCCAAGAAGGCGTTTCATATAGTTTTGCCTTAGTATTTCGCGTTCATCGTGCTGGATATGGGCAAGGTGCTTTTGCAATATCTCTAAAAAAACGTCCATTTCGGTGTCGAGATTGTATTCTTTGCCGGTAATAATCTTCATCGACACGGGGTTTGGCAGGTTTTCGGGGAATGTCTCTTGATTGACATTAATGCCTATGCCTAAAATGCTGGTTTTGATAAACTTACCAGAAACAGAGTTTTCGATAAGCATACCGCATATTTTTTTCATTCCTGTGTAGATGTCGTTGGGCCATTTGATAGATACGTCGGGAATGTTGCGGCTTTCAAAATATTCGGCAACGGCGGCGGCAGTGGCTTGCGACAGCATAAACTGATTATTTACAGCAAGTTCTTTTGGGTGAAAAACATAACTGAACATCAGGTTTTTGCGACTTTCGCTCTCCCAAATGTTTCCGCGCTGTCCGCGACCGTCGGTTTGAAAATCGGCACGGATTACAAAATCTTCTTTTGATTCGCGGTCTTGCTGAATGCGGCGTTGTGCCTCGTCGTTGGTAGAATCTATTATGGTAAGGTGTACTATGTTCATTTTTAATTGTTTACTGTAATTCTAACTGTGTTTATTTTTGGCTTTTTTACTTGCAATACTTTTATTTTTAGTTCGTTGACTGTAAACTCGTCGCCATTTTTGGGGAAATCCTTATTGAGTGTAAGTATGTATCCTGCAAGGGTTTCGTAGTCGTCGGTTTTGGGCAGATGGAGTTTGTATTTTTCGTTGATGTAGTCGATTTCTAAACGTCCCGAAAATACGTATTCGTTTTTGCCAATCTGACGTTCCACAAGTTCTTGAATGTCGTGTTCGTCTTCAATTTCGCCGGTGATCTCCTCGATAATGTCTTCCACGGTGAGCATTCCTGCAGTTCCGCCATATTCGTCGGTAACCACAGCCACACTTTTGCGGCGTTTTACAAACTGTTTGAGAAGTTTGTCGGCGGTCATAGTTTCGGGAGCTTCAATGGCGGGGATGATTATCGATTTGATGCTCTTGGGATTTTTAAAAAGGTCTAACGCATTGACATAGCCTGTAATACGGTCGAGACTTCCGTTGCAGATTATAATTTTGGAGTATCCGCTCTGCACAAAAGTTTCGGTGAGGGTTTTGATAGAATCAGTAATGTTGCACGAAGCTATTTCGTTGCGGGGAACTATACATTCGCGAATACGTATCTCTTTGAAATCCAATGCTTTTTTTAAGAATTGCAGACGTCCGTCGTCGTAATCGTCGTCGTCGGTTTTGGAAGCTGTGGTGGGAATAAGTTCCGAAATATTGCTTGGCTCGTCGCCTGTGGATTTGCCCTTGATTTTTCCGCTTGCCGAAATCACCTGAAACATCACCAAGTATACCACAGGGTAAAGAAAATTGGAAATAAAATCAGCAAGAGGCACAAACGAGCGCAACATCTGGTTGGCATTACGCGAAAAAAACGCCGTTGGCACAGCCTTGCACAATATGGCAACGGCAATCAGCGACGACACCAAAAATATACAGTTGCCTATGTTGCTAAATCCGAGCCGTCCACAGAGAATAAACAATGTGCTTGCCAACACACACTGCGATAGGATTTCGCCTGTGCGCATACAAGTGATACACAGTTCGATATTGTCGGCGGGACGGAACACAATGCCCTGACGTATAGTGCCGTTTTTTATGTCGATGTCGAGCACAAGACGGTCGCACCCCGTCAACGCGGTTTTGATACCTGCAAAAAACGCCGACGCGACGGCTGAGAGGGTGAGTACTATTATTAATACTGTAAGCAATGTAATAGGTTTATAGTTTTGTTTTTGCAAAAGTACATATTATTTTGGAATAATGGAAAAGATTTTTTAATTTGCGATGTAAGAGATATTATAAAACAACACCGCCGATAGCTATTGCCATCGGCGGTGTTTATTTTTACGAAAGCGTTGTGTTTTTATCCTTTCTTAGATTTTGCAAAAGCGTATTCGATTGCCACGCCAAGGTTGCGTTTGTAAACGGGCTTGGTCATAAAACCGTATACGTTTTCGAGAGTTGCCGATTCGATGGTTTCGGGAGACGAATCGCCAGTTATAAATATAATAGGTGTCTTATGGCGTTTAGATATTTCAAGAGCGGTTTGCACACCATCAATGTCACCATCTAAGTGAATATCCATAAGTATTACATCGATGTCGTTGTAGGTGTCGCAGGCTGCAATTGCATCTTCGCCGGTGCGCACGGTAGCTACTATTTCATAGTTTAACTCTTGGATAAACATCTGAAATATAGTGCATAACATCTTGTCGTCTTCTACT
>JAGCDD010000246.1 GCA_017651345.1 Bacteroidales bacterium
GGTTTGCAGTCACTGAGCAATACATTTTTGCCGTTATGGGCGACTGCACAGGTCATGGCGTGCCCGGTGCGTTTATGAGTATGATTGGTGTAAGATTGCTCGGCGAACTTATCACCGAAAACAAAATAGACCGTCCGTCGGTAATACTCGAAGCCATGAACGACAAAATTGTGGCGGCTCTAAAACAAGATACCACCGAAAACACCGACGGAATGGATATTGCCATCTGCCGTTTTAAACGTGTTTTTGACAACGATCACGATTACGAACTTAAATTTGCAGGAGCTAAACAGCCCGTTTACATTCTCCGCAAAGGCACTACCGAAGTGGAGGCAATTCCTTCAGACCGTCGAGGCATTGGTGGACAGGCATATTCTGATGTTTTCTTTTTTGAGGATTACGACTATAATCTCAACATCGGCGACCGCATTTACCTATCTACAGATGGAATCAAAGACCAAAACAATCTTTTGAGAAAACGTTTCGGCACTAAAAGGCTCAAATTGGTGCTAAACTACACATCAACAGAAAAAATCGCCGATCAAAAACGCTTTATCGAAGAGATTATAAACCATTGGCAAGGTCTCGAAGAACAGCGCGACGACATTTCGCTTTGGGGTATCGAACTCGGCGATAAAATGCTTATGCCAGAAAATACACTTTAATTCTATTACCTAAAATTAACCACTTTGGCAGGTTCCATTTTGCTGATTGCCATACTCGGCAACACAAGCATAATGCTCATTACCAACAAAGTACCCAAATCAATGGCAACAAAATACCAAAGTTGAAATTCGGCAGGCACATGGTCGACATAATACGAAGCAGGGTCGAGACCCACTAAATGAAAATATTGTTCTAAAAGTATCAACACAGCCGCCACAATATTGCCGATTACCACTCCCCTGCTTGTAATATGTGCCGACTGAATAATAAATATCTTGCGAATCAGCCAGTTGCAACTGCCAACCGCTTTCATTATGCCTATCATTGCGGCTCGTTCAAAAATAATAATTAGCATTGCAGTAGACATGTTTACAAACGCAACAAAAAACATAATAGCGAGAATCACATACACATTCATTTCTGTAAGTGTAATCCAATCAAATAGTTGACGATTATTATCCTTAACATTTGTAACACGTAGCATGGCTCCATCTTCGGATATTTGATATCCAGCATATTCGCGCACAAGCGACGACATATCTTCAAGTTTACTAAAATCATCAATCATTACCTCAAATCCTGATATTTGATTATCGTTCCAACCGTTAATTTTTTGAATATCAGTCATATCGGTAAAGCAAAACAGCTTGTCGTAATCTTCAAGACCTGTTTGATAAATACCCGAAACAGTGTATTTGCGCATACGAGGAGGGTCTTGCACAAAATAGGCAACAACCTTATCGCCAAGTTTAAGGTTAAGCAAATCAGCCATACGCTTAGAAATAAGCATCGAATCAGTTTTCTGTCCGGCAATAATCTTAGGAGCGCAACCTTCCACCATGTTATCTTCAAAAAACTTAAAGTCGTATTCACCACCCACACCTTTTATAATAACACCAAGAATATCTGCACCCGATTTTAAAATAGCCGGTTTCATCACATAACGTTGTATATGATTGATACCCTGTTCGTTTTCGATTGACGGGAAAAAATCTTGTTCAGAACTGATAGGCATAGTTTCGTAATTGCCGCCAGTTTCGCGGTTAACAATATTAACACACGAGCCAAAGCCCACTACCTTGTCCATAATCTCGTTTTTGAATCCGATAATCACCGACATAGATACAATCATAACAGCAACACTCAGTGCTACAGCGGCTACAGCAATCTTCACAACAGTGGAAGATACACCTTTATTATATGTCTTGCCCGAAATTCTGCGGGCTATAAACCATTCTAATTTCAAAATTATGCTATTTTAATTTTGTGGCAAAGTTAAACAAAAGTAAACATTATCACAAAAACAACATAAGGGAAACATTCAAATAAAAAACAAGGAGAAAAAAATATATAATTTCGCCCCCGAAAAAAAGGAAATTAATATGTACAATTTATTAAAAGGTAAAAAGGGCATCATATTCGGTGCATTAGACAGCAAATCAATTGCTTGGCACGTTGCAGAACGCTGCCACGAAGAAGGTGCGGAGTTCACATTGTCTAACACTCCAGTTGCATTGCGCTTAGGCACACTCAACGAACTTGCCGACAAATGCGGCGCAGAAATTATCCCAGCCGATGCAACCAGCGTTGAAGAACTCGAAAACGTATTTAAACGCACTATGGAAAAATTCGGAGGCAAAATAGATTTTGTTCTCCACGCGATAGGAATGTCGATGAACATACGCAAGGGACGCACCTACGACAATATCGATTACGGTTTCTACCAAAAATCATTAGATATCTCGGCATGGTCGTTTCACAAAGTGCTTCAAGTGGCTTACAAACTCGACGCCATCAAAGAATGGGGTTCAATTGTAGCCCTTTCGTACATCGCCGGACAGCGTATTTTCTACAAATATTGCGACATGGCGGATGCAAAAGCACTTTTGGAATCAATTGCACGTAGCTTTGGTTACATTTACGGTCGCGACCGCAAAGTAAGAATCAACACAATATCGCAATCGCCTGTACTCACCACAGCAGGAAGCGGTGTAGAAGGTATTGACAAACTTTTCGACTATGCCGACAAGACATCACCACTTGGCAACGCAACAGCCGACGACTGCGCAAACTATTGTGTAGCAATGTTTTCTGACCTTACCAAACGCGTTACCATGCAAAACCTCTACAACGACGGTGGATTCTCGTCGATGGGCATGAGCGAACAAGCTATGGAAGTTTACAGCAAAGGAATAGACATACAATAAGATACAGACACTTGATTTTTAAACGGTTGCCGATTGTTCTGCAACCGTTTTTTTTATTATTTTGGATTTTTTAAAGCAAGATTTTAGGCAGTTATATCTTTTTTTAATAAATTTGTAAGCTAAAAAAAACGAAATGGAAAAAAGAACACTCATAAAAATCGGCATTGTGGCAGTGATTTCGCTTGCCCTGCTTGTTTGGGGATTGAGTTTTCTCAAAGGCGAAAACCTATTCTCAACCGAAAACGAATACATCGCAATTTACGACAAAATAGACGGCTTACAAGAATCTAACCCTGTAACACTCAGCGGTTTTAAAATTGGAAAAGTATCTTCAATGGATTTTGCCGGCGACGACAAAATGAGCATCGCAGTTAGATTGCGCATCATGAACGACTTTGATATTCCCAAAGGCACAACCGCAAGAATCGTCAACATGGATATTATGGGCACAAAAGGTATCGAAATCATCTGTCCCAAAAAATACGACGGTTATCACGAAAACGGCGACACCTTAAAATCATCGCGCGAAGGCGGCATCTTAGACCAGATGTTAGAACTTGTACTGCCGATGAAAGACGACCTTGTGGGTTTTCTATCGGCATCTGATTCGGTGATGCATTCGCTCAACATGCTTCTCAACGAGCAAAACCGCAACAACATAGGCGCAAGTCTCGGCAATTTGCGAAATCTCACAGCCCATCTTAGTCAAAATTCGCACAGAATAGACAGCGTAATGCGAAACATTACAAAACTGAGCCAAACCGTGGGACAAAACTCCGACAATATCAACCGTGCAATCAACAATTTTGCTTCGTTGAGCGATACTCTTGCGCAACTAAATCTAAATCAGGCAATTGTAGATGCACAACAATCACTTGAACAACTTAACACCTTGCTCAACAATATCAACAATGGCGATGGCAGCGTGTCGAAAATTATCAAGAGCGATAGCGTTTACAACAGTCTTGAACGTGCAAGCACACAACTCGATAAGATTTTAGCAGAATTTGAAAAGAACCCAAAAAAATACATCAACTTCTCGGTATTTGGCGGCAAAGACAAATCGCAGAAAAAGAACAAGAAAAACAAAAACGAGCAATGAACTCTTCCGAAAAATTAATAGAACTGTTGCGAAATAAAAACGCAACATTCTGTACCGCAGAAAGTTGTACAGGTGGAAACATCTCTGCCACTTTAACCCGCATACCCGGATGTAGCGATGTGTTTAAAGGAGCAGCCGTTACCTACTGCAACGAAGCCAAACATAATCTGCTCGGAGTTTCATTGCAAACATTAGAAACCTATACAGCCGTAAGTCTCGAAACCGTAACCGAAATGGCAGAAGGGGCTTTAAAACTATTCAACACCGATTTTGCAGCCTCTGTATCGGGATGTGCTGGACCTGGAGGTGGCACAGATGATATTCCCGTTGGAACAATTTGTTTTGGATTTGCCACAAAAGGAGGTAAAACAATTGCTCAAAAACTGCATTTTTCGGGAAACCGCATCGACAATATCAACGCCGCCACAGCGTATGTTATAGATACTATGATTGATATTATTTTAAAGGCTTAGCCAAAATGCCAGCTGTAAAACGCTGAGTATTATCGGGAGTCATTCGCAAAAATCCAGAAACAAGTTTTCCGTTTTTCATTACAGGCTTTTGTTGAATAAATTGCTCTATTTCAGAATCTTGCAAAACATAAAAATCGGCTTCGGATTCATCTGAAACAAGGTTTTCAATCTCCATTGCAAGTCGTCCCATGCTGTGTCGGCAATTCACTTCTACACAGGGATTTATCTTCAACCCGCCATCTATTTCGGAATAAATCATACAATCAATTCCCAAAGGTCCGTTGAAAAGCTCACAATAAGGACTATGCAAAAGCGACAACTTCATTTTACTAACAAAATCGTTAGTAACATCTTTGTCAAAAAACTCTATATTGCTAAAAATCTTTACCTTGCTACACTTATAGAAACCACTCTCAGTGGTAACAAATCGCGAAAAACCCTTAAATACAGGTTTATGCCCCACAATATCAAAATGAGCAGAAAAATCGCGAAGTTTGTTAAACAAAGGTTCACATTCCACACCACCAAATGATTTTATAGCAAAGTTTGTCCATTGCAAAATATTATCACTCAATTCGTTGCGTCTAAATATTCTAACTCCGCGACCACTACTGCTATACAATGCCTTAAATACCACTCCGCCAAACTTTTTGGCAGCAAAATCAAAAAATTCTAAAGCTTGTTTTGTGCTTTCTGCCACAAAAGGCAACTGCTCGTGAGTGGGATAGATATCAGAATTATTGCTTTTTCCCACAAAAATGCGTAACAATTCTGCCGAAGATTTTCGGTTGAAAAGCATATTTTGTTGCTTACGAAAACCAAAATTATAATTTTCGGAAAAATTTGCCTTAAACTTTTCGGCTATATACCATGCTCTTGGCGAAATGCCCCACGGAGCAAAGCCATCAAAACGCACATCATTAAGACTATTGCAACTATCTGAGTTTACAAAACATACGTTATAATACTTTTTCCAAAAAGAGATAAAATCCTCGTTGGGAATTTTATTTACAACCACATAGTCGCCATTATTGCTAAAAAACATAGGCAACACCGCCAAATCGTCTTCAATCATAGCGGGATATTTGGGCAGTTGAAAATATGGCGACCCGTTGGCCACCTCTAATTCGCATCCGGGATTAAACAAACGCAGTTTCATAACTAATTATCACGCCAAGATTGATTGCGCTTGTATTCGAGACCTTGGAAGAGAGCCGATCCGAACGAAAGTCTAAAGTTGTAGCTCTTGTAAGCACCAAACGGAATGATGTAGAAACTCAAACTAAAACAGTGCAAATCGCGAGTTACCGAAAGCGAAGATGTGGCAAACTTACCTTCTTGAATATCAAAACCCGAAGACATGCTCATGCGCCATTTGTCGGTAAAAGTTACCGAACCCGAAAGGTTTACCATCTGACGAATAACAGCTGCTTGTCTTCCGGGGTGCGAATAAGAAAATGTGTAACCGCCTGACAACGACCATGGAACGCTATAATAACTATATTCTCCATCATCGCGTTTACGGCGTTCTTCGCGTTCGCGGCGACGCTCTTCTACCTCTTCGGCGGTAGCTACAATGTTTCCAAATTCATCCACTTCGGCTTCGTCGTCGTAATCTGCCGAACCGTAGTTGTGTTTTTCGCTATCGCTCTGTTCTTTCTTATCCTTTGAAAAAGTTTTATTGTCGATAGCATACGAAGTTGAAATCGAAGCAGTTGTCAACCGACCCCAACGACGACCGTTGGTTTCTTTAAACAAATAAAAACGAGTGCGTCGGCCAGCCGAATCAAGTTGATAGGGGTCTAAAGAACCGCTCATGGTAACGCTCACTTTGTCGAACAGACGTGTGCCAGCACTGATAGAAATATTGCTCAACTTGCACGAATCGGCTGCAAGGTTGTAAGATCCACTAAAATTCAAAGTCTCTAACAATTTGATTTTGGTATATTTACCCTCCACAGTATCGCGCTTAGTCTTAACTTTCATTTCAAAATTGTTGCCGAGACCAAAGTTGATAGCTGCCGATTTTCCTGCCGGAGGATATCCATAAATACCGTTTTCAAAAATAGAATACCTTCTAATATTTGCAGTATCAAGAGGATCATCACGATAAAAATCCCATCTCGGTTCCGAAAAGTCAGGTCGCCACGACATACCAATAGAAGGAGTAAGCACATGACGAAACGCTTTTATGTGTTTGGCATTCTTGAAATTAAATATACCATACAATTTTGTAGACGCGCTAACTGACGTAGAAAATTCAAAATTGTGTTTCACTTGGTTAATCGTATCCACGCCATATTTAACTTGTTCGCTGTTGGCATCGCCAAACGAAATTTGCGGATTCATGTAATGCACCACATAATTGGGATAAATACGTCCCTTATATTGAATAGATGGCGACACATTGATATATTTCAACACGTTGAACGATGTGCTGAGAGGAATAGAATAGTTGAAACCGTAACGCATTTTTTCAAACATCTCGCGTTTCATAAACAATGTATCGTTAATACGGTCTACGCTATTTGTAAAGTTGGCTTGGAAAGAAGATCCAATTTTTTCGTACCATTTTTGTTTGCCCACTTGCACTTTGCGTTTAAAGGGGAAAAACTTAGAAACCGACAATGCTATAGTGGGAAATGTAAATGAAATAGAAGTGTCAGCAAAGTTTTGGGTCATGTTTGAGTTTGCACTAAAATTCACAACCTTAAACATTGTGGTAGAATAATTTATACTTGATTGTGTGGTGTTTCGGGTAATGTCGGACAAACGAGTCGAGTTTTGCAAATCGTAACGAGATTTTTGATACGAAACGTTGGCTCCAAAATTACTATTGGGATTTGCCTTTGGGTCTTGGTTAAAATTGAATGTCAACGAGTAAGAGTTTAACGATGAGTAAGTTACCTCGCTATTTGCACCCTTGATATTAGCAAATTCGTGCATACCCGAAATATTTTTGGAATACGAGAAATTCAAGTTTCCCGAAAACTTATATCTTACTTTAAACTTGCTCACCACCTTAGCGCCCCAGCCACCATAAGTATAAATGCTACCAAGCAATTGCAAATCGGCGTAATCGCTTATGGCAAAGTAATATCCACCATCTTGAAGATAAAGACCACGGCGGCTTTCTTCGCCATATTTTGGCACCACGATTCCCGAACAACGGCGTTTTGAAGCGGGGAAAATTCCAAAAGGTATACCTAATATATATACAGGCACATCCAAAAGCACAAGATACGATGGACCTGCAATAATTTTGTCATCAGGAATAAATTTTGCCCTCGTTAGCTCAAAATAAAAGTGAGGGTGCTCTAAATCACAAGTAGTGTATCTACCGTTTTTTAGGTGAATTTCACGATTTGCATGTATTCTTGTTTGCGCACCATACAAATAGCCATTCTGTTGTTCGGTATTTACCTCACACACATAGCCTTCCTTGGTTTTAAAATTATATTTGATAGTTTTTGCAGTAAACTCGTCTTTATTATCCTTAAAAACAGGAGTTCCTGTAAGTTCGTGGGTTTCAGGGTCTTCAGTACCTTCTGCATAAACTATATTGGTTTCCATTTCTATCTGCATACGGTCTGATTCAAGATTCATTGTACCGCTTTTTACCTTGGTAGATCCGTACATATACACATTTTTGGTTTCGAGCGAAACCATAAGCGAATCGTCGCATTCATACTCAATAGGAATGTCTACAACCGACCGAGGACGTTTCAATTTTACCGAATCAACCGTCACCATAGTAGAATCGCCAGGCAGCGAAAGGCTATCCGACAACATTACCACTGATGTATCTTTATTAATATCGGGTATTGTATCTTGCTGTTGTGCAAGCACTTGACCTGCAAACAGCAAAAGAATGACTATGTTTATAATTTTTTGCACAAATATTGTTCAAATTAAACGTTAATAGTTTTAATTTTGCACTATCCTTTTTAAAACAGAGGGCAAAATTAAAGAATTTTTCAAAAACCAAAACTATGTCGGCTTAAAAACGGCTACAAAAATAACGAACTCTAATGACAAAAAACCACAAAGCACGGATTTTTTTAGCACTGTTAGCATTTTTTATGATTTGCAGCACCCCGTACAACAATATTAACGCACAAGAAACCAACAATTTAGTAAAAAAAATAGTTCTCGACGCAGGACATGGCGGAAAAGACCCTGGAGCAATAGGCAAACGCACCAAAGAAAAGAATCTCACTCTCGCCATTACTCTCAAGCTTGGAAAATACATCGAAGAAAAAATTCCTGGCGTAGAGGTAGTTTACACACGTACCACCGATAAATTTTTAGAACTTAAAACACGCACCGACATTGCCATCGAAGAAAATGCCGATGTATTTATCTCTATCCATATCAATTCGTGCAAAGATAAAAATGTAAAAGGTGTATGCACCTACGTAACGGGACTTGCCCGAAGTCAAGAAAACTTAGAATTGGCAATGCTCGAAAACTCCGTTATCAAAAACGAAGAGAACTACGAAGCAAAATACGGCGATATTCTCAATCAAACCATCGACTACGAAAGCGAATATATTGCATCCTCGCTATTTCAAAATGCTCATCACGAACAGAGTATATGTCTTGCCGGATATATTCAAAACCAATTTAAAACCCGCACCGGACGCAAAGATCTTGGTGTAAAGCAGGCAAACTTTGCAGTACTTTGGCGAGCCACAATGCCGAGCGTTTTAGTAGAATGTGGCTTTATCAGCAATCCCGACGAAGAAAAAGATATGGCAACCGACTATTGGCAATCAATAATTGCATCGGCAATATTTAGGGCATTCCGACAATACAAAGAAGATTTAGAGGCAGGAAGGCTCAATTCATCACAATCGCAAAATGCCCCAAAAGGTGAAATATCTCAACAACAACCAGTTAACCACAACAATCAACAAGTATCAAATCCGCAACCTGTAACGCCAAAACCATCAAA
>JAGCDD010000247.1 GCA_017651345.1 Bacteroidales bacterium
AATGCGTTTGGGAAAACGCCTTTGTCAATATTTTTGATTGCGTTGTGTACGTCGGTCTTGGACGCCGACACTCCACGCTGCCCGTATCTTAACTGTTCTTCCATTTTGCAAAATGTTTTTGTAAAAGACGGTGCAAAGGTAGTGGTTTTTGGGGAGATGTGCAAATAAAAAATCAATAGCCTTACAATCCGAGGGCTACTTCGGGCGAAATGTTCAATTTTTTACAGATGTTCCTTGTCAACGAAAGGGATGGCTCTGTCTTGCCGCGCATAATATTGTTCATTTTTGGCGTACTAATCTCCAAAAGGCTTGCAACATTTTGAAGGCTAAGCCCCATTTCGTACATCCTAAGTTTAATAGAATCCATCAGCGACGGTTTGCCAATAGGATAATGGACAGCCTCGTACTCCTCCACAAGATCTATCAACATATCGAGTTCCAATGCATTTGGATCGTTTGGGGCGGTGTCGTCATCCACAAAATCCTCCAAATACTCTATTCTTTTGAGTGCTGCATCGTATGCCGCCTCCGATTTTATCTTTGCCATAATGTTACAGATTTTGAATGTCCTTAATTTTGTCGTATTCTTCGTGTGTTCCCACAAAACGTATCAAAACGTGGCTTATAGTAAATTTGATTAAAACTATAAGTCTGTAATCATTGCCCTTAATGTTAAAAACATAACGATGGTTGCCCACGCTTGACACTGTTGCAAAAGTGTTTTGAATATCTGCAAAATTTTTCCATTCGGCTTTGGAAGTGGTTTCGTACCAACTTTCTAATGCCGATTTCGCTTTCGGATTTTTTGTATAATATTCCACGAGGGTTCTTTTGGCAATAATTCTCATTTTGTGTTCGTTTTGCCGTCAAAATTAAAAAACTATCTGCAAAAATCCAAATTTTTTTTCGGGGCGTGGACGAGCCACGCCCCTACGCCAACGCCCGGAATGTGAAATCGCTCTGTGTGCAACAGGTTTTTTTGTAATCAAAACCATATAGCCGCATATACGCCTCTTTGACTTCTTCCGCGCTGTTGTAAAACGGGTTGGAGACGTGCTGCTTGGTGGTTACGGTTACTTTCATTTCCGGGGTTAGAACCGTGTTGTTGCTGCGTTTAATGCGCTTGGGGGGTGTTTCGAAGACGCGGAGCATAATTAGTTGATTATAAATCTACCATTTACTCTCCAAATAGGTTACCAAAAAATCTCCTTGTGGCATTTTTTTCATATCTGAATTTTTGCCTTTATTCAATACTGACATTGCAATATCCAAACGTTTTTTTCCTATAAGTCTTTCATAACCACCTGACGATGCAATTTTGTCAACAATTAAGTTGTCAAATTTCAAATAGGCATCTCTTATTTTTTTGTCTTCAAAACTATTTAGAATTTGTAGAAATTTATCATGATAGTTTTCATCGACTTTCATTACTTTGGCAACCTGTTTTGTATCTCGTTGAGCCAAATATTTTACGTAATCAATATACGCGCAACACGCTGCCGCACCGTATCCGAAAGATGCTGACAATTGAAATAATGCAGTAATCATTCCACTTTTGACGGACTTTTGAATTACTTCGGGCATTTCGTTTTTGCACAAATATTTAGATGTAATAAAGCCAAGCAAAGTGGACGTTAATGTTGCACCGAAAAATGGAACTAAATCAATTGAAATACTGTATGTTTCCCATGTTGAAACTATTCCGGCAAGTATATTTTCGATGCCTGCTGCAATTGCTAATCCATTGCCTGTCGGTATGCCAAAAGCAAGTTGAAATGCACCTTCTCCAAATGTATCACAAAATGTTGCAAAATTCATTTCCATTTTGCCGGAAAACGCATTAAAAACATCCATGCCGCCTTCGCCAACGCATAAAATACCAACACCCTTATCTACAACATTTAATGTCTTTTCAAATCCATTGACAATATCTGTTAGATTAAAACATAATTGTCGCGGTGTGAAGTTACATTTTTCTTGAAGAAGTTTTCCTAAATATGGTTCTGAGCAAAATGGTTTTGGGAGTCCTTTCGGGGTAGAAATATCAGAAAATAAATGTTTGATATGCTTTATTCCTGACGCAAATCCCTCATTCCAAAATGTTTTAATAACATCAGGTAAATCATGCCCCCCATACCATCTATGCATATTTCCATGCGGATAAGCATCAAGTCGGGTAAATACTTCACCATCTTTTCCAATTTTGTAACATAAATCGGAAAGAGTTTTTAAAATGGTTTCTTTTGGGATTCGTATATATGCCGCTTTGCCCGGCAAAACGAAAATTTCGCTTAGCCGGTAATCTTGCCACTCCATAGTTGAATTGAATTAAATTAATGTTTATACTTATTCCATGTTGTCTCAACGGCTTTTTCGGTCTGTTTTACAAGAGCCTCTTTGAATTTTTGGGCAAGTGTTGCATTGTCTGTTTTGGAAAAAGCAAAATAGGTTGCAATTCCTGCAATTGTTAGTCCGCCAACTCCCAATGCAATAGGTCCACCTAATGCGACACCGACAAAAAATGTTTTGATCGCTGCTAAAACACCTGCTCCCCAACCTAAAACAGAAGCCAATGCCCCAAGTATCATTCCGATACCTGCGACACCGCCCGCGACACCAACAGCCGATTTAATATACTTTATCTTTTCAATTTTAGAAGGTGCGACAATTGCCAAAGACAAATCACAAGCGGCTTTGAACTCAGGCGGTATTTCACCATAATCCTCGTTTACGGTCGCCAATAATGCTACTGTGATGTTTGTAGCATCTGTTAGCGTGAAAACTTCGTCTATGCCTTTTCGCACCATAATTTCATTGAAACACCTCGTTATCAAAGCGGAGTACACAACTTGCTCTGTTGTTTTTTTTCTTGCTAAATCATTTAAGTTTTTTACAACCAACTGTTGACTTCCTGTTTTTTTACTAAACAATCCCATAACGCTGTTGTTTTTAGTTAGTTTGCAAATTTTCAAGAACAATTTCAAAAAATTATCAGGAAGGGATAAAAAGAAAGCGTAGCCTGCTCTATTTCTGTTACATCTTGATTATTGAGAGGTCGTAGGAAACCCAAAACGAGAAGATATAACAAATGCACACCACGCCCAATATATTGAGCCGGTCGCCGTGCTGTCCTCTCTCGTTTTAAGAATTTCCTACGTCCCCAATAATCAGAGAGGCAGCACAACTTCCGAATAATTCTATCATTATTCTCGGCTGCGGGCGTATCAATACCGCCCGTCAGTTTTATCGTTGCAAATATAAAAGATTAGTTTTGAAACTGCAAAATATTTTCACAACTTTTTTCAGAAAAAATTCTTGAAAAATATATTAAGGTTTCTACCCCTCAAAAACCGCCAACATAGTTTATGAACCGTATTTCAGATGGCTGTAATGAATATGTAGAAAAATGTTAATTCGTTGTGTCCAAATCCTCGATTTGGCAGGTGTGGGTTTGTGTCTTTTCGTCGTAGTTGATGCCCACCAAGAGGAGGTGGCCTTTGTATTTACCTAATGGTTCAAAGTATTGACGTTCTTTTATTTGCTTGATTGCGCTCTCGGTGGTGTCGTTGCGTTTGAGTTCGATTACCATTGCGGGTTTGTCAGTGATTGCGGGTATGAATACCACGTCAGCAAAGCCTTTGCCCGCCGTCATTTCCTTGATGATGGTGTATTCGTTGAGGGCGTGGACGTATGCAAGGTAAATTGCAGATGCAAGTGCGTCCTCGTTGTTGTAACTGCGGTGAGAGGTAACGTGGATGTGCGTTTCGTCGAGGGCTTTGGCAACAGCATCGGCGTTTTTGGCAATGGTCTGATATAAAAGTTCTTCCGACGCCTTGATGATTTCGTCGGTCTTGGAATAATCGGGCATTGCGGCGATGGCGTTGTTCCATTCGTTGCGCACTTCAAGGTTGGGAATCCGGCAGGTGTTGTCTTCGTTGTTGTATGCCAAATAGCCAAGATGAATCAGGTATGTAAACACATCGTCCTTGGTGATGAAGTCGGTCATCGTGTTCATATAACTTGTAACGTTGACCTTGACCCTCTCGCCTGCAAGCATTTTTATGATGTCTTCCTTTGCGCCCTTGTAGTTGTGTTTGAGTCGGTCGGTGATTACTGCGTATGATGATGTTTTGCCCCAATGGTTTTCAAATTTTTTGGTCAGCATACATTTAACGACCGATTCGGGGTTGTAAAGTTCATAGCCGTTTTGAGCATAGCCGTCGTATTGTTGTTTGCATTTTGCAAAGTCGATTTTGTATTTTTTGCACAGTGGACGCACTTCTTTTTCTGTAAATCCCGTATATTCTGCGAGTTCGTATGCGTCGAGGATTGTGTATTCCGCAAAATTGTTGAGTTTGCTCTGTACGCGGTCTCTTACGACAGGCAGGATTCCTGTGATGTATGCCAATGCGATTGCGGGTCTCAACGTGTCGCTTTTGAATAGTCCGTTGAGAAATTCAAGGTAGTCCGCAAACAAATGCGTTCCGAATTGGTCGCGCACAAGGCAGTCATATTCGTCGAGAATGATTACAAAACGCTCGTTTGTAGCGGCGAAAACCTCCAACATACAATCGGCGAAGGTCTCACAAAGCGAAAAATCAACGGCGGAAAATTCTTTCTTGAACTCTCTATTCAATTTTGCGTTCAGTTTGTCGAGCATTTTGTCTTTATCCTTCGCGTTTTGATACTCACTTGCAACGTCTATTTTGATGAAATTCAGTTTGTTGAGATATTCCTCGTAATTCTTTGCCTTGGAGATTTTGAGTGTCTTAAATATATCCCTCGAATCGCAGCCCTTGGAATAGTATGCACACAGCATATTTGTGGCGATTGTTTTGCCAAAACGTCTTGGACGTGAGATGCAGATATATTGTCGCCCTTCGTCGATAAACTTGTTTAATGTGCTGATTAACATTGTTTTATCAACGTAAATTTTCCCAGCTAATGTCATTTTGTAGCCGACGTTGGATGGATTCAAGTAGATGCCCATAGTTGCGATTCGTTTTGTTTTTCGCAAAGGTACGAGTTTTTTGGGAGATGAGCAAATAATTTCGGTTTTTCGTCGGCTCTGTTACTGCGTGTTTTCTTTTTTTGCTAATTTTGCGCCGTCAATTTTTATCGTAGAGATGCAAAATTTTTTATCGTAGAGACACAAAATTTTGCGTCTCTACAACGAATCACTAAATCATTGAAAATGAAACGAGAGAGCGCGTTGTTTAATAGGCAGACCCTTCTGTTGGGTGAGGATGCGATGGAGTGCATCGGGAGTAAGCGTGTAATA
>JAGCDD010000248.1 GCA_017651345.1 Bacteroidales bacterium
GCACGGCTCGTTGAAGCATCTCGCGTCGGTCTATAACCCCGACAACGACACCTTCTCGCCCGGTCTCGACGAATACGGCCCCCGAATCGTGAATTTTGTGGACATTTTGCAATACAACTATTTCCCGCTCGCGGAAGCCATCAGCAAGATTCTCGCGGAGGTTAAGGACGCATTTGGCTCGCCCGTGGAGATTGAATACGCCGTCAACCTCAACAAGGCTAAGAACGGCAAGCCGACATTCTACCTCCTGCAAATCAAGCCTATGGTGGGTTCATTCGACACGACGGACATCGACCTGACTCAAATCGCCGCATCGCCCGACACTTTATTATATACCAACCAAAGCCTCGGCAATGGCGTCATAGATTCTATTACAGATGTCATCTACATCGACGAAACCAAGTTTGACAAGTTGGAAACCATAGAGATGGAGCGCGAAATCAATTACCTCAATTCGCTGCTTGGCGACGAGGGGCGCAAATACATCCTCATCGGTCCGGGACGTTGGGGCACGAGCGACCGTTTCCTTGGCGTGCCTGTGCAGTGGTCAGAAATCAACAACGCCTCCGTAATAATCGAGACAAGCCTCGAAGGCTACCCATTGGACTTCTCCAACGGTTCACACTTCTTCCACAACATCACGAGCATGAACGTTGGCTACTTCGCCATCAAGAAGGAAAACCGCAACTGCTACCTCCGCCGCGAAATCTTGGAGGCGCAAGAATTGATTCAAAGCACCAAATATTTCCGCCACGTCCGCTTCGCCGCGCCGCTCAAAGTGGTGATGAACGGCAGCAAGAATGAGTCGGCGATAACGTTGGGGGTGTAATATTTCGGGGGGTATAAATAAAATTACCGAAAATTTCCGATTGGGAATTTTCGGTAATTTTTGTTAATGTTTTTTTGGCAGACTATAATTTTATATTTATTTTTGCATATCAATTTGACAATTTTGGACACAGGAAAAGATGACACAGGATTTTTATTCTATACAAGAAGTTGCAAATAATTTGGTTTTGTCTCAAAAAACCATTCGTAGATATGTAGCGTCAGGGGAGTTGGAATCTGTTAAGATAGGCGGTTCATACAGAATACCCTGCGCTGCAATTGCTGTATTTATAAATAATCAGAAAACGACACGCCAAGTCAATCACGATTTATTTGGAAGACCAATTGCTGAAACAGAAGTTAAACAGCGTAGATTTGCAGATGTCGTAAATTGGGCTGACATTTCGTCTTATTGGAACAGCGTAAAACAATCTGAGATGACATTAGTTGACTTGTTTTGCGGTGCTGGAGGATTAAGCAAAGGATTAGAAATGGCTGGGCTTCAAGGAATTTGCGGACTTGACTTTTTCAAAGAAGCCGGAATGACATACAAAAGGAATTTTAACCATCCATTTGTTTACGGTGACATAACGTTGCAAGAAAACAAAGATAAGTTTTATCAGACCGTAAAAGAGCAATTGTCTGGACGCAAATTAAACATAGTTGCGGGTGGATTTCCATGTCAAGGTTTTTCTATGGCAGGAAATAGAATTGTCGATGACCCAAGAAATTCTCTTTATAAGGAGATGTTAGAAATAGTAAAAACATTACAACCTGATTGGGTGATTTGTGAAAATGTCAAAGGTTTGCGTACTATGTTGGGAGGAAAGGTGGAACAAAAAATTATTGAAGATTATAAAGCAATCGGATATAATATGAATGTCACAACACTCTGTGCTGCAAATTATTACACACCACAGAAAAGGGAACGTGTCATTTTCATCGGCAATCGAATCGGATTGACAAATTTTCATCCAAAGCCAATACTAACACCCAAAGAATATGTTACAATGGGACAAGCAATTGGTGATTTAATCAATCATCCTTCCGAGCCTGAATTTAACCATGTCCCAACAAAACATTCTGCAGAAATGCAACGCAGAATCATGGAATGTCCCGAAGGCGAAAGCCTGTACAAAGGTTATTCTGACGCATGGAAAAAAAGTCCGTGGAATGAAGCATCGTGTACTATCAAAGAAAATCACGGCGGAGTTAACGTCCATCCAAAACTGCCACGTGTATTGACAGCAAGGGAAATGGCTCGACTACAAAGTTTTCCTGATGATTTTATTTTCGAAGGTAACAAAAGCAAACAACTAATCCAAATAGGCAATGCAGTACCATGTCTTTTGGGAAAAGCAATTGGTCTTGCGATACGATACGGCAATAACGATTTAAACGCTTAAAAAATGAACGAATATTATCAGAAAACACTTGATTTTCAAGCAAAATTACAACAATATGCATGGTGCATATTCAAGACGTATGGTCGAGAATTGGTATTGCGATTGGAAGAATACAATTTACTGCAAAACAAGCACAATTGTATCGAAAGTTCCACCGCAATTGGTTTTGTGCTTGAAGAATTTCTCGTTTCAAAACTCGAAATGTACACCCATTGCAGTGAAAATGAGTATGTCATAGACCGTTTTGTAGGAGCCACGGCAAGCGAGAGTTTTGACTGTTTCAGTTTGAAGGACGGAATGAAATTTATGGTCAACGTTAAAGCAGAAAAAAACGGTCAACCAAACAATGCACTTGCCGCCATAGGACAATTGCACAGAAACTATTGTTTGGATAATCCTGAACAGGAAAAATGCTTCATTCTGTTCAAGGTTCAGTATTCGATTCAAGACGCCCATGAAGATTCGGCATTTCACAGAGCGAAACCTCGTTGTATTTATATTGATGGATTGTATTCTTATTGCTTAGAAGAAGTTGATTTATCAAAAGAACACAAACAGGACAACAGAAGTTGGTCTGTTGCATCCAATGGTAAAAGCAACAAAAATAACGGACGGCTGCAAATTTCAAATGCTTTCAGAGCATCTCATAAAGTTCCGACAGAAGAAATATCGTATCAAAACACTTATAGAATGTTGACTGATTTAGTTAATAAAAACAACCAGTAAAGACAATACCTTTGACCTATGAAAACAATTAACACAACTTATAACATTTTTAACATTTTTTTAGTCAAAACCGAGAGGAATAATCACCAATTTTTTGCTAAAACCGAGAGGAATAATTGCCCTTTTTTTGCTAAAACCGAGAGGAATCAAAAAATTTTTGGTAATTCACGAATAAATTTTCGGTAATTCACGTTTAAAAAAGTAGAGCCGCCGAAAGGCGGTGATTAAAAAAAACAAATTGACGTTAATTAAAAATGAAAATTCTTTTTGTATGTTTAGGAAACATCTGCCGCAGCCCGTTGGCGGAAGGCGTGATGAAAAAAATGTGCGCCGAGCGTGGTCTCGATTGGGAGATTGATTCGGCGGGATTGATTGACTACCACAAGGGCGAACTGCCAGACCCGCGCATGATGACCACGGCTGAACGCCATGGCTACAAACTCACTCACCGCTCGCGTCCTGTGGAGACTGCGGATTTTGAAAAATTCGACTACATAATCGGAATGAGCGACTACATCAACACCCGTATAGTGCGTGATGCGCCACACGTGCCGTTCCACGCCAAGATAAAAAACGTCGCCGAATTTTTCATCGAAACTGAGGACTACGACGAAGTGCCCGACCCATACTGCGGCACGATGAGGGATTTTGAAATTACAGTGCAACTCATTGAGGACGCCTGCAAGGGCATCTTGCAACAATTATCATGAACGCCACTCGTTGCTCGTATTTGGGGCAAGGCGGTTGACTGACACGATGTTGGATATTTTGCCGAGCTGTACAGAAAGCTTGTCGAGCAACGTAGTGTTTTTGATATACATCTTGATGATTCCCGAAAAAATCTTGTCACGCGAGCTAATCTCAAACGACTGGATATTTACCCGCCAACTATCAATGAGCAAAGATACATCCCTGATGATGCCCTGCCTATCGGTGCCAAGTATCTGAATGGTTGTAAGCATTGGATCGATGTCGTCGCCCCACTCCACCCTGGCTGTGTGATCGCCGTCGGTAGCGATGTGGCGTTGCGCGTACACACATTCGCGGCGGTGCACATACAGGATATTGTCTTCATCTACAAAGGTTACTGCATCGTCCCCACAGATAGGATGGCAACACGCCGGGGCGATATAATGGATGCTTTTGCTGATATTGAAAGGAATTTTTTTGGAGGGATTGTAAGTTGTTCCAGTAGGCAACGGTTTCATAGAGCCATCAATGCGCATCGTTGACACATTCCTATTCGACCTGATAATCTTGCGCAGATTCACCGCCACTTCATACACTTCGCTCATATCAAGCTCCTGTGAAGCTATACGCCTATACAACTCGTCGCCATTAAGAAGATGGAAATGCTTGATTAATTCTTTGAGAAGGATTACATCAGGAATAAAACTGTGATTGAACATGTAATTGTTGAAAATAATCTTGCCCTCGGCACTGCTGGAACGTACCACACCAGTATTACGATGGAAATATGCCGAAATCTTCATTTTTGCCCGGTCGGTCCTCACGAAATGCAGCCATGCCTGCTGCGGACGCGCACTTGGCGACGAGAATATGGTTACTTGGTCGGCTGTCTTGAGTTTATAATCCAACGGCACAAACCTGGATCCCACGTATGCGCCGATACAGTGGTTGCCCACATCTGTATGGACGCCGTATGCAAAGTCAATCACTGTAGAATCTACCGGCAATTCCTGAATGTCGCCCTTGGGCGTAAATACGAATATCGTCTTCTGCTCCGACATCGCCAAATCGTGGAACCTCGACAACAGCTCCACAGCATTCTGCTCACTATTCAATTCCTTGAGAGTCTCGGCAAGCCTATTGATGCCCTCCCTGTTGGGTTGTCGTGTGGAATATCCCTTGTGCGACACCATGTCGTTGTCTTCGGTGAGTATCTGAATCTCCATCCAATGTCCATGGTAATTGACCTGAAACACAAGCGCCTTGAAGCCGTTTTTCTTGGGCTTGACCACAAAATCGCGCCTGAATCCTTCCCTCTCTGGAAAATTGTATATTATCGACGAATACAATTTGAAATATTCACCTACGGAAGCCTCGCTGCTGCCACTATCCGGCTCTTGGAATATCACCCTTACAGCTTCGTAACTGATGTCTTCGATTGGAAGTCCGGCATTAAGATTTTGGGAGACATAATAATATGATTTTTTTTCAGTAACAATCTTGCAGGTGAGGCGCGTCTTTACGAGTATGCCCATCAGCTCCTTCTTGAACGCCTGCGTAATCGGGTCTTTGACCGCCCGCAACGCGGTAACTTCTCTTACCACCGATTCATACAGCACCGGCTGGGCATATTTGAACGATGAATCTTCAAGCTCGTTTTTGATGTCGTAAAGACCAAGCTGATAAGCAATCGGAACATATACATAAAGATTTTCGCCCGCCTTGCTCTGTATTGTCCCCTGCGGCATGCCCTCCATTGTGCGCATGTTGTGGAGACGGTCGGCAAGCTTGATGAATACCACCCTCGGGTCGTGCGGTTTGGAGAGGAGCATCTTTTTGAAAGTCTCCGCCTGCACATTGCTCTTGGCGTTGTAAACATTGGTAATCTTGGTGAGACCCGCCACAATATCGGCAACGTCGCCGCCAAAACGGTCTGTGATAGTCTCCAACGAATATTTGGTGTCTTCTACGAC
>JAGCDD010000249.1 GCA_017651345.1 Bacteroidales bacterium
GGGCAAAAAGATTCTGCCGAATATTACATTATGCAGTGTAAAATGCTTGTCAACGAGGTAAATGACGACGACAAATCTTACATATACAATATGTTGGGCGAATGTTTTATGCACGACAGCCCAGACTCTGCACTGCAATATTTCAATACCGCATTGATGTATAATAAGAATTATGACATTTACCAAAACATTGCCAAAATTTGTCTCTGCAAAAATGACACGCTTAACTGGCGAAAATATTGTGACTCAGCGCTTGCTAATGCCTGGTACCAAAATAAAATTGATATCCTTTCTGACATTGCACAAATGCATTATGCATCCAATGACATTGTCAACTACAAATGTGTCATCGACCAACTTATAGAATCGTTGAAAGATTTCAACGCCTACGAAAAAGCGAATTTCACCCTCGAAATTCAAAAGAAATTTGACTTTGAAAGACAGCAGACAGAATACGAGAAAAATGTCTGGTTGCTGCTCGCCGTTATTTTTTTCCTGGTTGCCTTGTCTTTGGTAGTCGCTATTTTATACATTGACAAAAGCAAAAAGTTCAAGAGACTTGAACACATAAATGCTGAGCAATACGTGATAATCAAAAAAACAGGCGCCAAAATCAAGGAAAAAGAATCGCAATTGTTATATTTCAAAAAAATAAATGAAGAAATAACAAGTAACAACAAGAACAACGCTAGCATTGTAGCCGCCAACATTCAAAAAATCGACAGTCTGCAAAAAGAAATTGATATTCAAAAAATACAGCACAGCAAATATGTAGAAATAGGCAAGACCATTTACGAAAGAATCAAAAATGCCCAGTCGATAGTCAGTTATAAAGAGCATTTTGCTAACTGCGTGTACTATTTTGAAGTCACTTACCCTGACAAGACCAATATTTTTGCTCCATATACCAACCTCACAATTGATAACAAAATATTTTTGATTTGTGACGACGCAACCCTTGAACACACCGACGCTCAAATTGCCGTTATACTTGAAATCAAGGAGTCCACCGTCCGCAGCCGCCGCACAAAACTCAAAGAAAAACTTTCCTGACGTCCGTTAATCAATCCTCTTACTCTTTACACCTCAATCCCCAGCACTGTGATGTCGTCGCGCTGTTCGCAGTTGCGCATATTTTTTTACGCCTCATTTTTTCTATCAAAAAAATTTGGAAGCGTCGCATAATATTTTTACTTTTGGCAAAAGTTTTACGGCTACAGCCGTAAAATTTTGTAAAAATTGGAAGTTTTACGGTTGAAGACGCAAAACTTCGCAAAAACTATACGCCGTGGATTGGTTTCTGAATGGATAGTTGATTTACACCTCAATCCCCAGCACCGTGATGTCGTCGCGCTGTTCGCAGTTGCGCATAAATGCGGAGACGTCGTTCCAGATGTGGTCGCGCTGTTCGGGCATCGACATCTGCACCGATTCGAGGATGGCTTCTTCGAGGCGTTTGGACGAGTAACGCTTGCGCTCGTAGTTGTTTTGGTCGCCGATGCCGTCTGACGCCATATAGATGCGGTCGCCGGAATGGATTTCGAGGGTGTGATCCTCAAATTTTACAATAGATTCAATGTTTCGGAATTTGCCACCTATCTGACGGCGCGAAGTCTTGTAGGCTTCTATCTTGTTTTGGCTCTTGATGTAATGACGGAGCGGGAATTTCGCGCCTTCGTATGTGAGTATTATCCTTGAATCGAAGTATTTCTCTATCTTGCACAACACAGCCTCCATACCGTCGTTGTTTTCGGTTTCTTCCTGACGGAGGGCGGCTCGTACAGCCTTGTTGAGTTCGTCGAGGATGGTGGCGGGAGAGTATATCTTGCGCTGTTTTACGATTTGGTCGAGGAGGTTGACACCGATGAGGCTCATAAACGCGCCCGGCACGCCGTGTCCAGTGCAGTCGATGACGCCAAATATGTGGGTCTCTTTTTCGGTGTCCACTTCGCGGTGATACCAATAGAAATCGCCGCTAACAATGTCTTTTGGGTGATATACGACGAATGAGTTGAAGTAATAGTTTAAGTCGGATTCGGTGGGCAGCGCGGCGGTCTGAATGGTCTGCGCGTATCGGATGGAGCCTATTATCTTTTCCTTGTTGCGTTCGAGTTGTTCGTTTATTTGGTTGAGATACGACGCCTGCGATTCGAGTTCTTCCTTTTGGGCGTTGATTTCGGCGTTTTTCTCGTTGAGCATCTGGTTGCTCTTCTTCTTGTCGCTGTGGAGTTTGCTGATGTATGCGAGGCCTGCCAACACCGCGCCGAGCAGCGAGATTACGAGAATGAGGGCGTTGCTGGTGGTGTTGAGTTTCATAGCCATCTGCTGTGTATATTCGTTTTGTTTGATGATGCGCTCTTCCTGTATGCGCGTCATATTCATCTGACCGTAGAGGCCGTCGGCGTTGTTGTCGTCGATTTGTACGGTGCTCAGTTCGATGTTTTTGGGCACTTGTTTGCCGGCGAGGATGTTTTCGGCGTTTTCGATGTTTTTCTTATATAAAAATTAATAATCCTCTTCTATAACCTCTATTTCCATATAGTCAAAAGACAC
>JAGCDD010000250.1 GCA_017651345.1 Bacteroidales bacterium
GATAGCCACTATGACGGTGATATAGATCAATGGATTTCAAGTTTGTTTGACGACGATGATTATTGCGACGACGTCGACGATTATTACAGCGATGATTATTACGACGAAGAGGAAGACTATTTCGACGACGACGATTGCAACTATTACGACGAAGATGATGATTATGATTATTATGAAGGTTGGGATTTTTAGATAAAACGCTATGAAAATTAAATTTTTGACATTAATTGCGCTTCTAACTATTTTTACCTTAGGAGCTTACGCACAGCCTACTGTACCCTCTGATGTTAGCACAAAAGCTTTTTCGGGCAAGGTTATAGGCGATAATAACAATTCGCATTCTTATAGTCACGGTGGTCAGCACAATGCTCATCACAACGGACACCATGGTTACGACCACAATCCGCATCACAATGGTAATCACTGATATGATCACAATCCGCATCACCATGGCAATAATCATCATGGTGGTTATGGCGACCACCATCACCGTCCCGGCTACGACCATCACCCCCATCATCGTCCTCACAACGATGAATACGACGATGATGACGATGAGGAGTATGACGATGAGGAATATGACGACGATGATGAGGAATACGATGACGATGATGAGGAATACGATGACGAAGAGGAATATGATGACGATGATGATCAACAATATTCCGACAACAGTTCAAATCAATCTACTGATGAAGACAACAATAATGATAACAACAGAGTTAGTGATAATTCTGATGTGGATTTAAACTTAGGAGCAATTAAAGATCCTATGATACGCGAAGCTGTTGAATATCTTAATGCTATCAGAAGCAATCCGGCTGCTTATAGTGAGGAGATCGGTGTTGATTTAAGCAATGTGGTTGCTCGTCATCCTCTTCGTTGGAATGAGGCTTTGGGAAGAGCAGCACAAGCCAAAGCACAGGATATGGCAGATAGGCAATATCTTGCCCATGTTGACCCCGATGGATATGGTATGAACTACAGAATCAATGCTGAGGGTTATACATTGCAAGAAAATTGGTACGAAGACAAATCAAAAAACAATTTTGAGAGTTGTGCAAGCAACTGGGCTTCAGATGGCAAACACCCGATTAAACAATTAATTTATGATGGTGGAGCCGATCAAGATAATGCAGGACATCGAGTTCATTTGCTTGGTATTCGTGATTTTTGGAGCGATTGTTACGACATTGGTATCGGTATGGCTAAAGAGTCAAATGGTAAATGCAAATGGTCTGTTTTGATAGCCAAACATCATCATAATCAAGATGCATATTCTGATAAATAGATAACTTATTAATAATTTGATATTTATGAAAAAGTATTTAATATTTTTCTTTATGTCGGTGCTATGCTTTGCTGCTAAAGCACAGACTTTTTATGAAGTGCAGTACTACGATGTGTACGAAAAAGAAAATTACATCGGCCTGATGACCTATTGGGACACCGAAAAATGCACTATGAGATGTATTCCTATGAGCGGCGAAGACGTTTATTGGGAATGTTCTTATTCGGTTTCGTTTGAAAAAGATGAAGGTATTAACTATATGATTTTTAGCCCTGTTCCCGAAAAAGGAAAGGAAAATCTCGCTTATCCTTACTTTGCTTGGACATGGACAAAAAGCAACGCTTCTGACCAATCAGAAACTCCTTTGGTATTCTTCGACGTCGAAGACGAAGATGAAGAGATGGTAGAGGCTAAGTATTTTGAAGAAATCGACCTCGCTGATATGGACGAAGAGTATATCGGACAGTTTTACGACAAATCTGAAAAAATGTACACTGTTATTACACAGGCTTGCAACCTTGTTAATAATCAGCGTCCCGAACCTCAGAAACCGTCTAACAACGATAACAACAACGTTACCCCAACCCCAACTCCAACTCCAACTCCGACACCCTCACCTGTCAACAACAATACCGCTGTTACAATGCACTTTGTGATGGTGGCTGCCACCAAAGACGAATCTATTGGCGAAAGTGTTCAAACCGACCTCAATCTTGCTCAACCTAAGTTTCGTGAATATGCCAACAATCTTGGAATTGAGTACAAAGAGCACATTATTTCGGGTAACTCGTTTAATAAGACCAACATAATGAACGCTCTCAATGGTATCAACCCAAGCAACAACGATATTATCGTATTTCTCTATTCGGGACATGGTTTCCGTTTCGACGACGACACCGATGCTTATCCACGTATGTATCTCGCTTACGATGAGAATGTTAATGCCAATAATTATCTTGGTGTTACTGATGTTTACAATCTTCTTGTTAAGAAAAATGCTCGCCTTACAATAGTGCTCACCGACTGTTGCAATTCTAATTATGGTGCTACACGTCAAGAAGTTGAAGGTTCGGGTTTGCGTTCGCGTGGTCACAACAATTACGACGTAAAAAAACTCGAAAAGCTATTTATCACATCTTCGGGTAGCGTTAAGGCCACAGCAGCAAAAGCAGGTCAATATGCATTATGCGATACTCAGGGCGGTTTCTTATTGACATCGTTTCTCAACAACATCAATTCGGCTATAAGCGCAGTTTCGAGCGAAGTGCCATCGTGGCAGACTATTCTCGACAATGCAAGTGATTATGTAAAAAACAAAACATCAAATGATTACGGCGAAGATGGGAATTCTGGTCCACAAGTTGTGGTTAAAAGCGTAAATATTAAGTAGTTTTTTTTCCAAATGAGATCCCGAGTAGCGATATTGTTATTAGTATTGTCGTTTTCGCAGTCAATGGCGCAAGAGGATGCTATTCAATTAAAAATGGATAGCCTTCTTGCGCTTATTACGCCAAATACTTCCGACACAGCCAAGGCAAATATTTATCATAAAATTGGTATGATATCAGATAATATAGACACCACCATGAAATACGCATCGCTTTCCAATGCCTTGTGCTATGAAAAGAATTATGATCTTATTGCCGACAACTATTACAATATTGGCTCGGGATATTATTTACAAGACCGTTCGCGCGAGGCATTAGATTATTTTTTTAGATCTCTCGACTTTTTTTACAAGGTAGAGTCTAAAACAATGATTGCTTTCAACTATATCGGTATCGGACGTTCGTATGTAGACCTTAATTTGCAGGATAGTAGTTTTTTTTATCTCGTTAAGGCGTTGGATATATTTATTGAACTAAAAGATTCATCTAATATTGCTTACACTTATCAGTCGATAGGTATTGTTAATGAGAATGTGGGTCTTTATTCCACCGCTGCAGAATATTTTCTCAAGGCTATTGAGATAGATTCGCTATCGCACAATTATCTTGATATGGCATACGATTATCAGTATCTTGGTACTATTAATCGATTATCAGGTGATTTTGATGATGCTATAACGTATCTTACCAAATCGGTATTTATCTTTGATACAATACCCACATCCGACCAATATTACGTAAGTGCGCGTTATGCTTCATATTCCAATCTTGCTGATACCTATATGGAAATGGCTTCCAAAACCAACGAAAGACCTTACGCCGATTGCTGTCTTGCTTGTCTTAATAAGATAGGAAACTATTTTCTTGATAATGCTAATTATAGCAATCAGTTGTCGGTGCTACTTTGTTATGCACGTTACTATTTGTTTTTAGGACAAAACCGCGAGGCGTTGACTTATCTTCTTGATTGCGAACAATATTTGACAGAAGATCTTCGTCAATTGACTGCATCAGATTATTATTCTCTTCTTTCTAATGTATACCGAAACCTTGGCGATTATAAAAACGCTTTAGAAGCCTCTGACAAAATGCACGAATACAGAGCTTCGGCAATTAACGATAGCACAATGAACGCCGTGGCTAAGTTTCGTGCCGAGCAAGAAATCAAGATTCACCGCTCCGAAGCCGAAGCCAAACAAACCCGTATGCGGATTATTATAATTGCACTTTTTGTTGGATTTGTGCTTGCCTCGCTAATGGTCTTCTATATTATAAAGGCGTTGAACATTAAGCGCAAGGCCAACGAAGACCTCACTTACAAAAACCAAATGCTCGACCAACAAAAATCGGAGATTGAGGCTCAGCGCGACGAAATTGAAGAAGGTAACCGAAAACTCTATAGCAGCATTCATTATGCACAAAAAATTCAATCGGCAGCAATAGCACAACAAGCTGATGTAGACGCACTTTTTCCAAACAACTTTGTTTACTACAAGCCTCGCGACATTGTTAGCGGTGATTTTTTCTATGTGGCAAGTTGCGGAAAGTATAACGTATTGATTACCGCCGACTGCACAGGACACGGTATTCCCGGAGCGTTTCTTTCTATGCTCGGCATTTCTGCGTTGAAAGAGTTTTGCGTTACCGAGCAAGATGCAGCAAACCCTGGAACTATACTCGACCGTATGCGCGATTTTATAAAATCTACTCTCGTATCCGACCAAAACCGCATTATCGACGACGGTATGGATATGACAATCTGTTCGTTTGATTTCGACAGTTTGGAACTTCGCTATGCAGCCGCCAATCAAAATGCAATTGTTGTCCGCCGTGGTGATGTTATAAGGCTAAAAGGCGACCGTATGCCTGTGGGTAGATATATTCTTGAAAAAGAGCATTTTACCACCGATTCTCTATCATTAGAATATGGCGACATGGTTTATACTTTTTCTGACGGTATTCAAGACCAGCCCGGCGGTTTCGACGATAATCCTTTGGGCAAAAAATTTCTTGTAAAAAATCTTGTGGATTTTCTTGCCGAAAACTATTCAAAACCGCTTTTGGAACAACGCACGCTCATCGACCGCCGCATTACCGAATGGCGTAACGGACGTCCTCAAGTAGACGATATGACATTGATAGGAGTGAGGGTGTAATATTTAACATTGCCGTTCAATAATTTTTCATATCTTTGTGATATGAAATCTCTATTTGCAGCCATATTATCTCTTTGGGTTTCTGCCGAGGCGATGGCAGATGGCGGAATGCGTGTTCCCGATAGCGAAAAGGCTGAGTATTACAGTGCTATGAGCGAAAGTTCGTCTAATACCGACACCGTTATTAAATATGCGTCGCTCTCGCTCAAATACTGTGGCAAACACGATATTGCCCTCATTGCCGATAATTACAGTTATATCGCTTGGGCATACTATATGAAAAACAAGCCCCGCGAGGCACTCAACTATAATTTAAAGGCGGCAGAATATTACAAAAAGGGTTCGCAGGTAGAGCAAGTGGCTCTGAAATATGTCAGCATAGCCAAATGCTACCATCAAATGCACATTAGCGACAGTGCATTAAACTATTTTTCGCGGTCGTTGGATATGTTTGAAAGTCTTGGCGACACGTTGGATGTTTCGTATGTGTGCCAATCTATCGGAAACTTGTATTACGATATGGGTCTCAACAAGTCGGCGCAAGAGTATTATTCGCGGGCATTGCAATTAGATTCGCTATCTGGCAACTACCAAGGCATGGCTGAGGATTATCAATCGCTCGGATTTGCCCAACAAAATATCAATCTTGAACTTCTCTATCTCAAAAAGGCTGTCAACCTGCTCGATACTCTCAACGACGACGACTGCGAAGATATCAAATACGATACATATCACTATCTTGCTTCGGCATATTTTAAGATGGCTAAGAAAACGGGCTACCGAGCCTATGCCGATACAGGTAGCAGTTATCATCAGCAAGTGGTTGAGCGCGAACTCGATATGGGTGAATACAACAACTATGTGCGCTCGCAGATGGTGTATGTAGATTATCTTGAATATTGCCAACTTTACGATGAGGCATTAAAGGTGCTCAACCGCTGCCGTCCATATCTTAATTACGACAATGGCGACAAAGACATCCTTGCTACATTTTACGAATACGACTACAAGGCTCGCGCTCAACTTGGCGACTATAAGGGCGCATTAGAATCGAGCAACAAGTTGAATATCTACAAAATGGCAAGTTTAAGCGATAGTGCATTAAATGTAATTGCCGATTTTAAAACTTCGCAGGCAATGAAAGTTAGCGAGGCAGAAAAACGCGAACTCCGTGCTTCAAAAAGCCGTATGCGAATAATGATTTTTGCATTGTTTGGCGGACTTGTGCTTGGTTCGCTTTTGGTGTTTTACATTGTTAGAATGTTGAATATCAAGCGAAAATCTAATCGCGAACTATCCGAGAAAAATATGCGTCTCGACCAACAAAAATCCGAAATTCTTGCTCAGCGCGATGAGATTACCACTCAGCGCGACCAAATAGAAGAAATCAACAAAAAGGTTTTTAGCAGTATCAACTACGCACAAAAAATTCAAAGTGCGGCTGTGGCAAAAAAGGCAGATGTGGATGCTCTTTTCCCCGACAACTTTATTTATTATCGTCCACGCGATATTGTGAGCGGTGATTTTTACCGTGTTGCCCGCTGTGGAAAATATCGGGTGATGATTACCGCCGACTGCACAGGTCACGGTATCCCCGGAGCGTTTCTTTCTATGCTTGGCATTTCGGCTCTCAAAGAGTTTTGTGTAACAGAGCAAGATGCTGAAAACCCTGGCACTATTCTCGATAGAATGCGCGATTTTATAAAATCCACCCTTGTGTCGTCGGATTCTGAGCGCAAAATGTCCGACGGTATGGATATGACCATTTGTTGCTACGATTTCGATGCTATGCAAATGCGTTATGCCTGTGCCAATCACACCGCTTATATTATACGCAATGGCGAGGTAATCACGCTCAAAGGTGATAGAATGCCCGTTGGACGTTATCTCAAAGAAAAAGACCATTTCTCCACCTATACTCAGGCGATTGAGAAAGGCGATGTAGTTTACACATTATCAGATGGTATTCAAGATCAGCCCGGCGGTCCCGAAAAAGATTCTTTGGGTAAAAAATTCCTTGCTAAAAATCTATTGGCTTTCTTGTTGGAAAACTACACCAAACCAATGTCCTTGCAATGCGAATTGTTAGATAACTGCATTACCGAATGGCGCAACGGTCGTCCACAGGTAGATGATATGACGCTGATAGGAGTGAGGGTGTAATTACCCGATTATTTCTCGAATCCAGTAGGATTTGCCAAGTTTTCGTACGAAATTAAATCCACTTTTGCAGAACCTACCAAGAGGCTCATCTGAGCGCGGATAGGAATTTTGTTGTCGTCGGCTGATATCCAAAGTTTGAGTGCGTCCTTGTCGGTAAATACGCCCGAAACCTCTACCACAGGCACAAACTTGTAGCATTTTATCTTGCCGAGTTTGCCCATTTTTAGCGTTTCTGTTTCAACGTATTTTACTTGCAAAGGCCATTCTTCATTACCAAACCAAGTGTTTACCGATATTACCTGACCTTTGTAGAGTTTGCTCAAATCCATTGTGCGGAGGTAATATGCTGCTGAAACAATGTCGTAGCAGTTTGCTTTCACCTTGTGTTCGCCCGATTTGGTGCTGTTGATAGTGTTGTTCTCGTGATCAAATGTAACTGTAATCTTGCGGTTGTACGACGAACCTTCGTGAACATCTTCTAACGATTTGTAAGGCAAGCATTTGTTGTTTGGATCCATCCACGATTGATAGTCTTCACTGATTTTGTAAATTTTGTCTACGAGACCCACTGTTTTGCCAAATGCCTTAACGTGCATTATCTGTTTACCTTCGTAGGTTATAGCGCGAGTTTCGAGACTCATTTTTGCGCCAGTTACAAAGGCGTAATAGATTTCGTAGGTGAGTTTCTCTTTTGGACCAAACGCAGGAGGAATCTGTGCCGAGGCAAATAGTGCCGAAGTCATAAGTAGTACGGTTAATAATATGGTTTTCATTAGGTTAGTGTTTTAAAACGTTTTTATTTGATATAACTGCAATAAAGTCTTTTAAGTAAAACGGCTCAAAATATGCCACGTCTACAAATTGGTTGTTGACAAACTGGCTGTAAGTCAGCTGAGCCATATAGTCGGCAGAGGGAGCTATTTCGGTGGCAAACACCGCTTTGGGGTTTTTTATTATGCCGCTTATCTTGGCTGCCGCATTGCCTGTAAATACAACGTATTTGTCCTTAAAATATTCTGCGTAACTTTCCGGGGTGATAATCTCGGCTTGACACGCACGTAAACAATTGTTGTTCAGGTCAAAAACCTCAGAATACACCTCGTTTCTGCCGGCGTCTAATGTGGCGCAGACCACCGTCTCGGGGCTCTTGATAATATCCTTATTATTAACAACTTTTAACGCCATAGCCTGCAAAGTGTCAACAGCAATTAACTTTATGCCCGATTGATAAGCCATACCTTTGGCAGTAGATGTGCCTATGCGCAATCCTGTGTACGAACCGGGTCCCTTGCTTATGGCAACGCCCGATAAGTCGCTCACTTTTAAGTTGTTCTCTTTTAAAATATCCTCTATATAACGCGAAACTGCCGAAGCGTGATTGCGTTCGTGATTCTCTTTTAGCGTAATGGTTTCGGCATTGCGGCTAAGCGACACCGAGCAAATGTCGGTAGAGGTTTCTATATTGATGAAATAGTTTAGATTCATTATCGTAACTTACTGTTAATGTTATTCTTCTTCATCGTAGTAAAATTGGTAAAACTTCATTCCCGTTTCGGGGTCAACACCTCGGCTAATGCGGCTTTCGTCGCCATGAATATAGATGTGGAAGTTTTTGTCGAGTTTTATTACGCTCTTCATTTTGGTCTGTTGCTTTTTGGCGGCATTTTCCGATACTCCGAAATTGTCTTCAAACTCTACGTTCTTCTCTTCGGCGTATTGCTGTTTATATTCGTTAAATGCCTCAATTACTTCGGGTTGCGAAAGAACGTTTTCTTCAAACTCTTGTTTGTCGAATTTCTCGTTTTCTTTAAAGTAATTCTTTGATTTATTGAGCATTGCAATCTGTTGAGGTTTTTCTACTTCGTGTTCCTCGTTGTAAACCTCCTCCACAAAGTCTTTGCAGAGTTCCATATATTTCTGAGTCTGATAAAAATCGTCTTTGCGCTGCTCTATGCCAAGGAAGTCGGTGCGCCAATATTGAGCCTCGGTTTGCTTGTTCACATTGTCGATAATGTTGATTTTGTAACCAAAATCCGGCTCTGTGTTGTATATAAGGCATGCTTTGTCTATTTTGTTGAGGTTGAGACCCTCTTCAATTTTTATGTCAAACTTGTTGCCGCTGATGTCGATACGCAAGAAATCTTGCTTGGTTTCTGATTTGAAAATACCCACAGCGTCTACCAATTCATCGTCTACCACAAGGTCGGAAAATGTGGCAATGTAGAGGTCGCCAGCCTTGATTTTGGGGTGACTTCCTGCATCGTATAATTTGGCTGCAATTGCCTTGCTTTCAGGGATAAAGTATTCCCCGCTACTGAATATATTGTTGATGGCTGTGTACACCTCGTTATCGTCGGGCTGACCCTTGGGCGTAAAATTATAAAAAGCCTCGTTGCTGAAATGTCCAAGAAAAAAGCCTTTGAGCATCTCCATTATCGAGTCGTTCAACATCAATTCTGTGTCGGAAAGAACCAACTGTTCTTCACGGGCTTTGTTGCCTGTTTTGTGAAGTATTACTTTATTTAATTTTGCGTTGCTGAAATCGAGCATTTTAATTCAAATTTTTGTTGTTACAAAGGTACATATTTTTTTTAATTAATAACGTATCTTCTCGAAATTCTCGCCAAACACGCCAGCCACTTTTGCCACCGAAATAAATGCGTGTGTGTCAGTTTCGTCTATAATCTTCATTATCTTAGAGTAATCCATCTTGCGGGCAATCACTATTATCACCTCGATAGGCTGTTTTGAATAATATCCGTGACCGTCAACAAGCGTTACGCCGCGACCCACTTCGCTCGAAATTCTTGCCGCTATCTCGTTGCTGTGCCTACTAAAAACAGTAAATTGATACGATTGACGCCGTCCATCTAACAATTGGTCAAGCACATACGAGAATACAAACATCACCACGTAGCCATATACTATTTTCTCTACCGAATGAAATATCAAAAACGATGAGGCAATAACTATAAGGTCGTGATAGAGAATTATTTTGCCCGGCGAAATATTTTTGCGTTTGGTAATCATCAAGGCGAGAATGTCTACACCGCCCGTGTTTCCGCCGTTTACAAAGGTTATCGATGTGGCAAAAGCCGAAAGTCCCGCCGCTATGAGCGAACACATAAATGCGTCATCTACAAGGGGTTTCTCAAACCATCCGTCCATCATCATAAAGAATGCCGCAATGCCCACAAACCCAAAAACCGAGTTGAGGGCAAATTTAAGGTCGATAATCTTGCTTGCCGCCAACACTAATACCGTATTAATAATAATAATGGATATACCAGTAGGGAAACCGCTTGCAAAATATATCAGAGCGGCAATACCCGACACACCTCCGCCCGTTATCTGCGACGGAATCAAAAACGCCGACCACGCAAACGCGTAGAGAAACAGCCCGAATGTTATAAACACGTAGTTTTTAGCGTGTTGCTTAAGTAATTGTCCGATGTTCATACCCAAAAAATTATAGAACTAAATTAGCGAGAATTTTGCAGACCATAAAACTTTTTGAAAATAATTATTAATTTGTAATGTGCTTATTATTATAATCTTACCGATAATTCGCAATTTCTTTTAAAAAAAATCGTTTTTATCAATACGTATTAAGAAAAAAATGTTTACCTTTATGCCTGAATTTTAAAATAGATTCTTCTAATATGGACAGAATACAGATAGCCGCAACAGACAAATCGCCGGAGGTTGATTTTAATCCTGCCGAGGGTACTCTTATGCTCAAAGGCCGCTCACTTGTAGAGGATTCCGAAAGTTTCTACCTCCCTCTCGTGGAATGGATTCAAAAATATATCGAAAACCCCAAGGAGGGTACTATTATTGACTTTAAGTTTGAGTACTTTAATACAAGTTGTTCTAAGTGGCTCATTACCATCACAAAGGAACTCAAAACCCTTTACGAAAAAGATCCTTCTACGCAGATTAATTGGTATTATGAAGACGACGACGTGCTTGAGTACGGCGAAGTAATCTGCGACCTCGTGGATATTCCTATCAATATGATTGATATGGAACCCGAAGAGGAAGAATTGTAATTGGTTATAGTGGTTATTTGATTATTATGAGACGGATTCCTTGGCTAGACTGCGGATTCCGTTTTTTTTGTTCCTATACTTTATGGCAGCTAACTATCTAAAAGACTTTATTCAGCAACTCAGCAATTTAGGCGAACTGAAAACTATCGATTGCTTTGTTGACCCAGTGCTTCTGATATCTGAGTTTACCGATCGCGAGTGCAAGCAGCCCGGCGGCGGCAAGGCTCTTTTGTTTACCAACACTGGCACCGATTTCCCTGTGGTTACCAATATCTACGGCAGTCTTAAACGTATCTGCGCCGCTCTCCGCTGCAACAATCTGAACGACAAGGAGAATGAGATAAGGCAGTTTTTTGAGATGCTTACTGCTCCTAAGGATACTTTGGCTAAGAAACTATCCACGCTGCCTAAGTTGGGACAGATAGCAGGATTTTTCCCGAAAGTGGTTTCTGGTCGTGGCGATTGTCAGCAGGTGGTGATGCAGAATCCCGACCTTTCAAAAATTCCTGTGCTGAAAACTTGGCCCTGCGATGGCGGACGTTTTATTACTCTGCCTATGGTCAACACTAAAGACCCACTCACTGGTGTTCGTAATCTGGGTATGTATCGTGTGCAGATTCTTACCAACGACTCTACGGCTATGCATTGGCACCGTCACAAGACTGGTGCTCGCCATTACGAGGTTTATAAATCGCTCAACAAACTTATGCCCGTAGCCATAGCCATCGGCGGCGACCCTGTGTATGCTTATTCTGCAACTGCGCCTCTGCCAGATGGAGTAGACGAATATTTGCTTGCAGGTTTCTTACGTCACAAACGTGTAAACCTTGTAAAATGCATTACTCAACCCGAAATAGAAGTGCCTGCTGATGTGGATTTTGTAATTGAGGGCTATATCGACCCTGCCGAGGAACTTGTTTGGGAAGGTCCTTTCGGTGATCATACTGGTTTCTATTCGCTTGCCGATTATTATCCAAAGGTTCACGTTACGGCAATAACTCACCGAAAAGACGCTGTTTACCCCGCTACCATTGTGGGTATTCCGCCTATGGAAGATGCTTATATAGCCCGTGCTACCGAGCAGATTTTTAAGTTTCCCATCAAGGCGGCGTTTGTGCCCGAGTTAGAAGATATGCACATGCCCGATTGCGGTGTGCAGCACAATATTGTTATAGCAAAAATTCATCAGCAATATCCCGGCAATGCCGTTAAGGTGAAAAATGCACTTTGGGGAGCGGGGCAGATGATGTTTAACAAAATTCTTATTGTTACCGATACCAATGTGCCGTTAACTTCTTATAATCAATTGTTTAAAGATTGTTTGCAATATTTTGAACCTCAGCGCGATGTGTATATCGATAGGGGAGGGGTGTCGGATGTGTTAGACCATTCTTCGCGTACTTTTGCGTGTGGCGGAAAACTTATGTTGGACGTTACCACAAAAGATACAAAATCGGCGCAATGTCCAGATAGTATTGATACAGAGAGTATTATTCACCAATTTTCTGAAATTGCAAATATTGATACCTCTTTGCTTTCGCAAGGAATTTCGGTTGCTATTATATATATAAGTTGTAAACAAAAAAACACCGTGCGCACAATAGCCGAAAACGTAGGTGCAACATCAGGTGTAAAAATAATTCTTTTTGTAGATGAAGGATTGCCGCACAACGATATTAATGCAGCCCTCTGGTATTCAGCCGGAAACATTGACCCCGCAACCGATTGTTATATAATTGACAATCAATGCGGAGGCTGTCTCTGTGCCGATGCTACTGCTAAAACCTTGTCTGCCGATGGTTTTACTCGCCAATGGCCTTCCGCCGTGGTAATGGATTCCAAAACCGTGGCGGAGGTTGACAAGATGCAGAATGATATTTTTGGTACAATAATACCCTCGCCGTCGCAGAGGTTTGAAGATTTATGTAGTAATGAGGCTGTGAAATATTGGAACGCGGACGGCTCGTCCGCAAATTAGGCAGGCGGGTCGCCTGCTCCCCATTACTCAACAAACTTATAACCAACTCCTTTGACGGTGCGGATATAGTCCTCGCCGATTTTTTCGCGGAGTTTGCGGATATGCACGTCGATAGTGCGGTCGCCAACCACGATGGTGTCGCCCCAGATGGTATTGTAAATCTCATCGCGGGTGAATACCTTTTCGGGTTTGGAGATGAGCAACAGCAACAACGAGAACTCTTTGCGAGGCAACGAAAGTTCTTCGCCATTGTGAGTTACGGTGTATTTCTCCTTGTCGATGATGAGGTCGCCAAGTGTGATAGTCGACGATTCTGTTTCTGCAGTTTCGCCTTCTTCGCTAAATCCAAAACGTTTGAGCAATGCTGTAACGCGGCTGATAAGCACTTTTGGTTTGATGGGCTTAGAAATGTAGTCGTCGGCACCTGCCTCAAAACCAGCAATTTGCGAGTAATCTTCGCTACGAGCAGTTAAGAATGCGATAACCGATTTTTTAAGGGCGGGAATCTTGCGCATCTCTTCGCAGGTTTCAATGCCGTCCATTTCGGGCATCATCACGTCCAAGATTATCAAGTGGGGTACAATTTCTTTAGCCACCTTGATAGCGTCTTTGCCATTTGAGGCGGTAGTTACTTTGAACCCGGCTTTGGTAAGGTTGTACGACAGAAATTCGAGAATGTCCTCTTCGTCGTCTACCAAAAGGATTTTGTAATTGTTTGATGTCTTTGCCATTTTATTCTGCTTTTTTTAGTGTGAACGAGAAAGTTGTTCCTTCGTTTATTTTGCTTTTAACGGTTATAAGTTCGCCGTGGGCTTCGATAATGTGTTTTACAATCGAAAGTCCGAGACCAGTGCCCCCGGTTTGAGAACTGCGGCTCTTGTCAACGCGGAAAAATCGCTCGAAAACTCTTTGTAAGTGGCTTTCTTCAATGCCTATTCCGTCGTCTTGAACCTCAATGAGCCATTTGTTGCCAATGTCAAATAGTCCTATAGTGGTGTGGCCATTTTCTTTGCCGTAGTTGATAGAGTTTACCACGAGGTTTGACAGCACTTCGTAAATTTTTTCTTTGTCGCCTTTGCACATTGCTGCGCCCGTGGGAGCCGATGACAGCGAGAGTGTTATGTTGCGAGTTTTAGCTTTTATTTCGTAAAACTCTATAACGTCCTCGATACTTTTCTTTATATCGAAATTTTCGATAATAAGTTTCAACGCACCCGCCTCAAATTTAGAAATTGTTCCAAGGTCTTCTACTATTTTGATTAACCTTGCCACGTTTTTTTCGGCGCGGTTGAGGTATTTCATGTTTATATCTTGATCTTCTAATCCGCTATCGATTAGAGTGTTGATATATCCTTGGATGTTAAATAGCGGGGTTTTTAATTCGTGCGACACATTGCCGAGAAACTCCTTGCGGTATTTTTCATTGTCTTTGAGCAGCGCAATTTCGCGGGTACGGTCTTTTGCCCATTTTGCCACGTCTTCGTTTACCTCGGCTATTATGGTGTCGAGGCTCATATCGTTTTTTTCTTTGTCGTGTTCTTTGTCGTGCTCTTTGTCGCTTGTGGGGGCTACGGGTGTGCCTGCTGCGTATACACGGGCAATGTTGCCAATAATGATTTTTTGAAACATCACGTACAGCACCACAGCCTGCACCACAAAAAGCAATACCAGCATCACCATTTCTATGGGTTTGATTCCGCTGCTAATCATCATTGCAATGGCTTCAAGTGCCGTAAACAGCGCAGACGCTGCTACAGATAGTATTATGTGCCTCTTTTTGTCCATTTTTGTTTTATTTTGATAGGCAAATTTAATAATAAAATAATAAAACCGACAAATATTTGGCTAAAAATCTTTTTTCACCTCAGTTCCAAGTATCCGACAGCCATTGTGAGTAATGAGTATGTCATCTTCTATGCGTATACCTCCAAAATCGCTGTATGTAAGTGCTTTATCGTAATTTATAAAGTCGGTAAAACGCTTTTCGGCTTGCCATTTTTGCATTAAATAAGGTATAAAATAAATGCCGGGTTCGTTGGTGAGAGTCATATTTTCTTCTAATCCGAGGGCGTAACGCAGGTTGCAGCGTCCAAACTGAGTGCTGCGTTTGGTGTTTTGGTTGTATCCAAAATTGTCTTCGCCGAGGTTTTCCATATCGTGAACGTCGAGACCGATGAGGTGTCCTATGCCGTGAGGGAAAAATAGCGCGTATGCCCCTTGGCTGATAATGTCGTCGGTGCTGCCTTTGAGCAATCCAACATTTTTTAATCCTTCGGTAATAACGCGGGCAGCAGTAAGGTGCACGTTGAGCCATGTTTCGCCGGGTCGGGCTGTGTTAAAAACTGCTTTTTGCGCATCAAGCACAATGTTGTAAATCTCTTTCTGTTGAGCAGAAAATTTGCCTCCAACGGGTACAGAGCGGGTCATATCGCCGGCGTAATGTCTGTCGGTTTCGGCACCAATGTCGGCAAGGAGTATTCTTCCTTTTTGTAAAGGCTCTTTTGAGGCGTAAGGTTGATGAAAAATTTCGCCGTGAGTGGTTACAATTGGGGGAAACGAGTAGAAATAACCCTCTTTGAGAAAAATTCTGTATAATGATGCTCGAATCTTTTTTTCGGATTCGCAACAAGCTGGGTCGGTAACTGTGTCTATTACAAACTGTTCCATAATACCTGTAATGCTTGCGGCGCGTTCTATCTCTGCAATCTCTTGAGGTTCTTTTATTTTACGCATTGAGGCAATGGCGCTAATCAGTGCGGGCGAGTTTTCTTTTTGGTTGGAGGAAATTATTGATTTTACAAAATTTTCCACCTTGCTTTGATATGGCTTTAGATAATGAATAATGGCATTATGGCGTAATAAATCAGTAATTTGCAAAAGATTACCCGAATTTTTTATTCCCGTCATTTGGGCGTATTGCTCAATGGTTGGTGTTTCGCCTGTCCAAATAATATCATCAGGTGTGGGATTATTACCAAAAAGATATTCGTTGCCGGTGTCGCAATCCAAAACGGCGCATAATTCGGGTGCGTCGATACCTATATAATATAAAAAGGTGCTGTCTTGCCTAAACGGATAGGTATTGGATGCGTAATTATAAGGTGTTTCAAAATTTCCGGGTAAGAGAATAATTCCGTTGCCCACACTTTTCATCAATTTTTGTCGCCGAATGGCGTAAGTTTCTTTATCAAACATGGTATTCGCAATGTTAATTTTTCGGAAAAATATACAATTTTCTAATTTTTTGCAAAAAAATGCGCGAAAAAATAATTTTTGGGCAAGGCTTTTGCAAAAAGGATAAATGTAAACTATTAAAACTCTAATATCATGCCGTACAGAAGATTACCAAATACCGACGCAGCCCGAGTAAGAGCACTAAAACGCGCTCTTGAACTCGGTAAAAAATATTCGCCCGAAATGCTTGCTTTCAAACAATCTACTTTGAACAAGATTTTGGCGTTTCTCCCTGTTTTTGAACAGGCTATACTAATGCAGAAAGAATCTCACACCCGTCAGGTTACCAATAGCAACGAGTATTCATCGGCGTTGAAAAAGGCGCGGTTGTATATTTCGCACTTTATTCAGGTGTTTAACTTTGCCATTGTGCGTGGCGAAATCAAACCCGAAGCACGTAAGTTCTTTGGTATCAATCCAAAAGATTCGCGTGTACCCGACCTTGCCACCGAAGCCGAAGTGATTGAGTGGGGCAAACGCATTATCAAGGGCGAAAACGACCGCATTGTAAAGCGCGGCACTCCAGTGCTCAATCCCAAAATTGCCGTTGTTAAGGTATATTTCGACGAGTTTGTAGAAAAACTCAATTTTCAAAAAATGCTCCAAAGCATCAGTGTGAGGGCAAATGCCAAGGTTTCGGAGATGCGTCCCGAATGTGATGCGCTCATCACCCAACTTTGGAACGAAATTGAAAACTATTATAGCGACGAAACCCCCGCCCGCAAGCGCGAACAGGCTTCTTACTACGGTGTTTCGTATGTATACCGTCCCCGTGAGCGTGCTGCGGGTCAATTGTCAGCCGCCTCGTAATGTTTTACGTAAACAGACGGTCGTCGGTATTGTGCTGCCTGCTTGGTACAATGATAACGTTGGCAGGATTTATCGGATTGATTTGCTATGGCTTTTCGCGTTCGAGTCAAAGGCTCGACGGCATATTGCTTACCACTGCCGACGCTCTTCCAAGAGTATTGGAGCGGCATGGACAGGCTTGTGTGCTTGCCGACATCTATTCCGACGACGAACTTTATATGCCCGACCTCCACGAGCGTGTGGTTAAAGGAGCTGTTACTCTTATTGTTAGATGGTCTGACGGTAGCGAAAACGTGCTTTTGGATTGGCACGGCGGAGCAAAATTTTTAAAAGCAGTTTCCGACGGCGATTCGGTGGCAACTGCCATACCTGCCGAATGTGTGGAGTGTGAATTAGAAATATTAGAAAATCCTGAATCTGTGCGACTTGTATCCGAAGGTAACCGAGTGTCTGCCACCTATTGCGGCAAGAGTTATTCTCTTGGCGGACGTGCTGTAAAAGGCTCGCCCACAGTGGTTCTCCGTCGTGAATATATGCACTATGGCAGCCGTGTGGCACTTGTTTACGACAAAGTTAAAACCAGCTACTACTCTGGCAGCAACTACAAGGTGTCGCGCATAACATCATATCAAACAGCAAAACAGCGCCGTGCCACCATCACCGGCGGAACTGTAATGTTCATACTGCTGATAATGATTGGCGTGGCGCTGTTTTTTGTGCCAGAAAGAAAGTATAAGGGTTAAATGGTTATTCCCTTAATAGCTTTATTTATCCTTTTCAGCGATTCTTCTTTGCCTAATTGCTCTAAAATATCGAATATGTGCGGACCTTTACATTCGCCGCAGAGGGCAAGACGCATAGGGTTGAGCACTTTGCCAAACGATAGTTCGTTGGCTTTAATCCAATCTGATACAATGGTTTCGATATTATTTGATGTAAAATCATTGATACCTTTGAGCACTTCGGTGGCTTTGGTAAGTATTTCGGGGGTTTCTGCTTTCCAGAATTTCTTTACGTTTACTTCATCGTATTTTTCAGGTTCGATAAAGAAATATTCTGATTCGTGCCAAAGGTCGTGAGTATATTTTGCGCGGTCTTTTACAAGTTCGCAAATCTGCTCTGCACGGTCTTGGGGAACGTCGATACCTGCGGCTTTTGCGTCTTCGATGAGGTAAGGTGCAAGAGACTTAGCCGATGAGCGTTCGATGTACTGCTTGTTGAACCATTTGTTTTTCTCAGGGTCGAACTTTGAGCCTGCTTTGTTAACGTGCTCAAGTGTAAACAGTTTGCAGAGCTCCTCTTTTGAAAATATTTCTTGGTCGGTGTTGCCGGGGTTCCATCCCAAAAGTGCCATCATATTGATAAACGCCTCTGGCAAGAAACCATACTCTTTGTAACCCTTTGAAAATTCGCCAGTTTTGGGGTCGGTCCAGTTCATCGGGAAAACGGGGAAACCAAGACGGTCGCCATCACGTTTGCTGAGTTTGCCTTTGCCGTCGGGTTTGAGAATGAGGGGCAAGTGTGCGAATTGCGGCATTGTATCCTGCCATCCAAAAGCACGATATAATAAGAAGTGCAATGGCAAGCTTGGCAACCACTCTTCGCCGCGAATTACGTGGCTGATTTTCATCAAATGGTCGTCAACAATGTTGGCAAGGTGGTATGTGGGCATTCCGTCAGATTTGAACAGAACTTTGTCGTCAAGTATAGAAGTGTCGGCATTGATTTCGCCGCGGATTATGTCGTGGAGAACGAGTTTTTCGTTTTCGGGCATTTTAAAACGGATAACATACTGAGCTCCACTGTCTAACAAAGCCTTTACCTCGTCGGCAGGCATTGTGAGGCTGTTTTTCATAGTGTTGCGAGTGGCGGGTCCGTAGCTCTGCACCGGTGCTTTTTCGGCTTCGAGTTTTTTGCGCATAGCTTCGAGTTCTTCAGGAGTGTCGAATGCGTAATATGCATTACCGCTATCTACCAATTGCATAGCGTATTGACGGTAGAGGTGCTTGCGGTCGCTCTGACGGTAAGGTCCATATTCGCCGCCCTTGATGTCGCTCTCGTCAACATCGAGACCTATCCATTCCAACGATTTTACAATATATTCCTCAGCACCTGGCACAAAACGTGTTTGGTCGGTGTCTTCAATTCGGAGAATAAATTTGCCGTTGTGCTTGCGGGCAAATAGATAGTTGAAAAGTGCGGTGCGTACGCCGCCGAGATGCAGTCCTCCTGTGGGACTTGGCGCAAATCTCACTCTTACTTCTTGGTTTTCCATTATTATTTCTTGAGATATTTTGTTACAAGATAATCGTCCTTCATCAGTTTTTTCACGCGCTCAAGTTCTTCGGGAGTGTTAACCGAGTAGGTAACCTCGTCGGTCATGCTCATACGCACGAGGTAGCCAGTTTCAAGAACGCGGAGAAGGTCAATACATTCGGTTATTTCGAGGGGCGACGGAACTGCAGAATTGAACTCTTCGATAAAGTCTCTACGAAAAACATCAATACCGAGTAGTTTTAAGCGAGGACATGCGTTAGTTCCGCGTATTGCCGATGGAATTGGTTCGCGCGAAAAGTAAAGGGCGTTGTTGTTGGCATCTACCACCACTTTAATTTCGTTGGGGTCGCGGAAAATCTCGTCCGAAGTAATTTCTGCCATAAGCGAAGCTGC
>JAGCDD010000251.1 GCA_017651345.1 Bacteroidales bacterium
CGGTTTCGACGCAGAAGGCTACCCTACGGTATCAATAGTGGAGAGCGATCTCGGTGAAGAAACTGAAACAGACCCTGTAAGAATCACCTACGACAAAACCGACAGTCACGGCAACTGGCTCAAACGTGGCAACGAAGAACGAACAATTGAATATTACGACTAAAACATACAACCATGAAGACAAAACTTATATTAATAGCAGCACTCACCGCACTATCTTTTGGTGCAAAAGCGCAAATAGAAGGCGTAGAAATGGGCGCAGAACTCGGTTTGGGATATATCGACGGTGCCGATAAACGTATCAACGGCAACATTGGATGCAATTTTGGACTTACAATGGTGCAAGGAATGGCAGGCGGACTGTTTTTTACACACATGAACACCAACTCAGAAGTTGACGGACGTTTTCGCTTCGACGACAACGAGTTTCTATTTCGTAGCAACTACACAGGATTGTATTTCAAAAAAACATTTTTTCCGCGCAAACTTCTCCGTTTTTCGGCATTGGTAAAAGGCGGAATTGGCGGCACAAACTATTCTAACCACGTAGTTACCAACGGCGACGACGATGAATCAGGAATCGGCACTCTCCACCAAAAAGCCGACAAATGCTTTGTAACTGTGGTAGAACCCGGTGCGCAGCTCGAATACAAAATTCGTGGCGAAGGCATTATATTTTCGCTCGGAGCCACTTACCGCAAATACGGAAATCTCAACCTCAAATGCGACCATTACAAAATAGCATCAGGAACAGATTTAGACGGCGTAACAGTGCTTTTTGGCTTAACCTTTAGAACCAACTAAGCGATTATCTACCACAGAAATTTACTCAAGAACTACCTTTACAGCAGCAAGAGTCATATCATCAGTTTGGTCGCGACCGTTGCCCCAATCGGTTATAAAAGAATCTAACTTTTGTCTCTGTTCGGGCAACGGAAGCGGACTTACGCTGCAAAGAAAATCTATCAAATTTTTGCTATAAAGTTTACGACCAACAGGATGCGACAATTCGCCGCCAAGTTGGTCTTGAAAACCATCGGTATAGAGATATACCATATCGCCGGGCTCCAACGGCTGCTGAAGCGATGAAAAGTTGCCCGCATCTAAGTAATATTTACCCACAGGCATAGGATTTCCTTTAAGTTTATACGGTGTGCCACCACGAACAAGCAAGGCAGTTTGATTTGCTGTGGCATAATACATCATGCGGTTTTGCCAATCAAAACTGCAGATAGTCATATCCATACCATCTTCCATAGCCGACATTCCGTCGTGAGGATTCAAAGTGCTTTTTACAAACGCTTTGAGTTGATCGAGCACCTGACCCGGATTTTTAGCAGCCTCTTCGGTGATGAGCAATTCTTTCATAGCCGAAATACCAAGCATTGAGAGGAAACCACCCGGAATGCCGTGTCCTGTGCAATCGGCAACCACACAAACACTTAAGCATCCGCATTTAGTTGCAAAAAAGAAATCGCCGCTAACAATATTTTTTGGACGGAAAAACACAAACGATTCGGCAAAAAGCGTATCAAAATTACCCGCAGAGGTGATTGTAGCCTGCTGAATCCGTTGTGCATAACGTATACTATTGATTATTTGGTCGTTGGCACTTACAAGTTCTTCCTTACTCTGTGCAATAAGGTCGCATTGGTGTTCAATTTCTTTTCGTTGTTGAGCCAATTCGATGTTGGCATCAGAAAGCTGATTGTTGGCTCGGCGCTTGGTGCGTATCAGTTTAATAATAAAACCTGCAAGAAAAGCCATTAATACGATACCTATCACAACAGCCACCATTATTGTACGCAGATGTTTTTGATTTGAGGCATGCACCATATTGATACGCTGCATCTCTTTTTCTTGCAACTCGTTTTGCTCAGCGTCGGCTTGTGCCTTTTTCATAGCGGTGAGATTATTCATAGCCGCCTCGTCAAAAAGGTTTCGCTGCATATCTGAATAGAGATTATACGCAGAATCGGCATGTCGGTAATCACCCTGTTTTTCGTATTCATCAGATAGTTGGCGATAATAATCAGCTTTTTCGATAGCAATATTTTGTTCTACACTCAAAACACCAGTGGTATCCGAGGCAAAAACATTGATGCTTAAGCCAACCACAAATGCCATTACAGCTGATATGTATCTAATCACCGTCATATTCTGATACCTATAAGCGATTGGTCGTCGGTTTGGATACGTCCTCCTTGCCAGTTGTTGATAAATTTTTCAAACAATACGTACTGTTGGTCGATTGGGTGCGCCGAAAGTTCAAGCAAATAAGCCTCGAAATTAATTTTTAGCAAACGCCTGTTTTTCCCCTCCTCGTATCCGCCCAATTGATCGGGAATGCCATCGGTAAACATATAAAGAGTGTCGCCAGCATTTATTGCAGTTTCGTATGTAGAAAACTTTTCATTACTATCAAGATACTTAGCCACAGGCATTTTGTCGCCCAACATTCTAATTATAGCACCGTTTTGAATTAAAACAACAGATTGATTGGCAGATGCATATTTCATTACCTTGTTGTCGGGCAGAATGGTGCAAACTGTCATATCCATACCATCGTTCATGGCATAATGATTTTTTTCGGACGACAAAGAGTTGATAACAAAAGCCTTCATCTTGTCGAGAATGGCAGCGGGATTCAAAGCATCTTCTTTGGTACGGACAAATTCTTTGAGTCCAAAAATGCCGAGCATCGAAAGAAAACCACCAGGAATACCGTGTCCAGTACAATCGGCAAGAATTATCACCCTGCATCCATCAATAGAAGTGGCATAATAAAAGTCGCCGCTAACCACCGACTTAGGACAAAAATACACAAACGAATCGGGAAAAATCTTTTTAAGATCTTCGTCAGACGGCATAGCGGCATGTTGAATACGCTGAGCATAGTTTACACTTGCCATTATCCGTCGATTTATTTTTTCGATGTTTTGAGTTTGAACAGTAAGCACATCACGCTGAGCCTCAATTTCTTCGCGCTGTTGCGAAAGAAGCGAATTTTTAACAAACAATTCGTTGTTGGTTTTCCGTTTTAGGGCAAACGACCTCCACAAAAACAACACTATTGTTAAGAGCAAAGCAAGCCCTGATATGGTTATAAACAATATAATACGTGAATGACGAGTTTCGAGCTGATTTTTGAGTTCGATGTTGGCACGCTCTATTTCATCAAGTTTTTTGCGGCGTTTTGAATAGGTAAGCACTTTAAAATCAGAAATATCGTCTGAAGTCTGTTCGTTGTTTACCATCATCATATATTTCAATGCCAACTTTCGGTTGGCAAGAGCCTTTTTGTAGTCTTTAAGTGCATAATAACAATTTGCCAAAGCACTATGATACATCTGTTTATACAAAGTGTGCATAGAATCTTGCAAATAAGGTTCGCACTCTTTAACTGCACGAAGGGCTTCGGCGTGACGTTTTTTTGCCATCAAATAATCGGCATAACTTATTTGCATTGTAATAAAGTCAGTAAGACCGTTTTCTGTGTACCACTTGTCGCATTTTTTGTAATAAAGATAGCTTGTGTCGGCATAAGCCATGTTTCCTGTTTGGGTAGCAAGCCTCATATAAAGCTCTTGTGCCGACAACAATACCCCGTAATACGCAGTGAGCATTCCCGTCGGTATAGAGATGGTATCGTACACAGAAATAGCTTTTTTGATATAAGCCACAGCCGTTACAAGGTTATCAACAGTATCTACCCAACTGCTCGACTTTTGGCGCGAACGTAAACTGTATGCAAAAGCAAGATGCATACTCATATTATGACGAAGACTGATGGATTCGAGCGAATCGATATATTCCACACTTGCTTCGCCATACTTGCGATCAAGGCAAGTGATAGCAAGACGCTGATAACCAAAGCAGAGCATAAACGCATTATCGGTTTCGTTGGCAATGTCGATAAATTCGGTTTGACATAAAAGGCTACTGTCGAGACGGTTCATATCATCATAACAGTTTGCCATCATAGAAGTAATCACCATTTTGGCATTACGCTGATTAGGATTATCGGCACAGAGAGCCAAGGCTGTTTTGGCTGTTTTAATGCCATCCATCGGTTTGCCCATCATCAACGAAGCCCAAATAATACAACTATAACATCCAGCCCTTAATGTAGTATCTTCGGGATTGCAACATTCCAGCGCAAGATTAGCGTATTTTATCACCGTTTCCGACGAATACACCGTTTTGGCTATTTCGTGATAATAATGAGCCTTGGTGGTGTCGGGAGTGGCAGGTGTAATAAGCGAGAGAACACTGTCGACAAACTGCTTATCGTTAGGCTGAGCCGACGCAGAGTTAGCGCAGAAGCATAGGCATAATGCCATAGCCGCTGCGTAAATCAGTCGGGTAATATGTCGGCAAAGTTTGGACATACTCTTTTCTCTGCCCGATTATACGTAAAATCATTCAGACTGTTTCTTTTTTATGATGGGATTTTGTTCGGGATGACTATATCCGAGTATGTGAAACATTTCATCCACAGTTTGTTCGTTGCGATAGCAATAATCCACAAAATTTCCAGTAACGTCGCGATAGATAACTATATGCTTAGGCGATGGAATCAAGCAGTGTTTTATGCCGCCATAACCTGCAATCGCATCCTGATATGCGCCCGAATGGAAAAATCCAAGATAGAGAGGCTCTTTTTCGTCGGGACTAAATTTTGGCAAAATTACATGCTGATTCATATCTTCAGAGTTGTAATAATCGCTGTGGTCGCAACTTATGCCTCCGATGTTGGCTCTGGTACATTCGTGATCCCACTTGTTGATTGGCAAGAGAATAAACCTTTCGTTGATACTCCATGCATCAGGGATTGTATTCATAAGACTATTGTCTACAATATACCAAAGCTCCGAATCGTTTTGCTGTTTTTGGTCGAGCACCTTTAATATAATAGCACCACTTTCGCCCACGGTGTATTTGCCAAATTCGGTAACAATATCGGGGTCTTCAACATTTTCGTTGATGCATATTTCTTTGATATTCTTAACAATTTCGCGGATAATGTATTCGTAATCGTAATCGAATCCAAGCTGATTGCGAATTGGGAAACCGCCTCCAAGATCGAGCATACTTAATCCGGGACAAAGTTTTTTGAGTTCGGTGTAAAGTTTCACCGCTTTTTGAAACTCACCCCAATAGTAAACATTATCCTTAATGCCGCTATCCACAAAGAAATGAAGCATTTGAAGTTCGATATTTTTGTTGGGCTCGATGTAGTTTTTGTAAAAAGAACAAATTTCTGAAGCCCTCATTCCCAAACGCGAAGTGTAATATGCCGAATTGGTATCCTCATCTACCGCCATGCGAATACCCACCTTAATTTTGTGTTCGCCACAGCAATCAAGGATTTTTTTGAGTTCGCGAATACCGCTATCGAGAACGATAATCGAATTTACAAACCCGTCTTTTTGAAGCTCCACTATTTTTTCGATATATTCATCGGTTTTAAAGCCATTGTGAATAATCTTTATCTTCTTGTCTATCTGACCATTATTGTAAAGGCAGCGGATAAGGTCGATGTCAAACGACGACGAAGTTTCTAACTGCACATTATATTTCAACGCCTCGCTCACCACATGGTAAAAGTGGCAACATTTTGTGCAGTAGCAGTATTCGTAGCTACCGTTGTAATTATTTGCCTTGATAGCGCGGTTAAACAGGTTGCGCGCCCTCTTGATCTGCTCACCGATGCGAGGCAGATACATAAGACGAAGCGGCGTGCCATATTTTTCTATCAGATACTTGATAGATACTCCGTGGAAGTTTAGATAACCATCCTGAAGGTCGAAACCATCCTGCGGAAAGTAATATGTCTGTTCTATAAGGTCGAAATAGGTGTTCTTCATTTCTTAAATTTATATATTGTTAAGATATTCTGCTCCAATTATGTTCTTTACTAAATATTTTTTGTTGACGCGTTTTAATCATAAAATGCTGCGGCTGTGCAAGTTGTGGGTCGGAAGCTAGCAAATCCGATGCAGCATTGCGAGCCGCCATAAGTATTTGACCATCGCGGGCAAGGTCGGCAATTTTAAGTTGCATAGGCGTGCCACTCTGTTGAGTGCCGTCCATATCGCCGGGACCGCGCATTTTCAAGTCCTCTTCTGAAATTACAAATCCATCGGTGGTTTTGCACATTATATCAATGCGTTTTTTAGCATCTGACGAAAGCTTGTAATCTGTCATTAAAATACAGTAGCTTTGATCGCCGCCACGTCCTACCCTACCGCGCAACTGATGCAACGCCGAAAGTCCAAATTTTTCGGCACTTTCGATTATCATTGTAGTGGCATTAGGAACATTGACGCCCACTTCTATTACTGTGGTGGCAACCATTATTTGAGTAATGCCTTTAACAAACAGTTGCATAGCCTTATCCTTCTCTTCGGGTTTCATTCGCCCATGCACCACGCTTACAGCATAATGTGGTGGCGGAAAAGCTCGGCATATTGATTCATAACCATCGGTAAGGTCTTTATAATCAAGATTTTTGGATTCTTCTATCAATGGATATACCACGTAAATCTGATGACCTTCGGCAATGCGGTCGCGCATAAACTTAAACACCATAAGGCGTTTAGAATCAAACGAATGCATAGTTTTCACAGGTTTCCTTCCCGGAGGCATTTCATCAATTATCGATACGTC
>JAGCDD010000252.1 GCA_017651345.1 Bacteroidales bacterium
ACGCCTTACAAACTTTTTTCAACACTCGATGAGATTGGCGACGACAACAACGACGAACATTTCAATGAGTTTAAACAAGTGGTGAAATTTTTGTATGACGACAACAATAAATTCGTTGATTTTCAAACCGTTTGGAATGATTATTCAATGTCGTTGAAAGAATTGAAAAACGACGGAGTTTCCATTCTTAATCTTCAACAAAACGTAAAACTTGCCGAAGAAAAACTCTACGGTTGTATGTGCCGCACGGAGAGGATTTCGGTGATGGATTCAACAGATTACATAGACGATTCGTCCAAGCGTAATTATTTGGAAATAAACGAAAACGACATCAATTCTTATCGTGAAATTGTTGGTCTTATTGCCAAAACAGAGTTGAAGACAAGGTTTACTGTGGATTTTATCAAAAGTGCTCCATACATTTTGTCTTTTATGCAGAAATACGATTTGAAAAAAGACATCGTTAAATTCTTTTCTACACATTCTGACCGACTTCCTGATGCGCACAGCAAACTTCTGTGGCTCAATAAAGAAGCAATCAACAATTATAAAATGCTTCCGAAAACCAATGCACGGTTTGCAAGGTTGTTGGATGCGTTGTTTATCAATCAGACAAGCCCCAAAAACAACCCGGCATTGTTTCTTTGGGTGCCGCCGTCAATGCCATACTATGAGTTTGGCGGCGTTTACCGTGGCAGCGAAGGATTCTCCAAGACGTTGATATTTTCAGCGTGGGAGATGGTGCCAAGGGTGATAGCAAGTTTGGTATCGTTTGAGGAAGAGCGACTTACGGTTGGCAAATTGGACAAACATTCCAATTATTTCGACAGCAATCGCTCGCCGCAAGGTCGTATAGTACTTAGCAACGACAATTCCAAGTGTCTCACTTATCCTTGCCGCACTTTTGCCGAAATGTACAAGCCACAATCTGGTGAAAAAACGCAATCGTTGGACACGCTTTTGAACAACATTCGTAAAAAGATTGCTGCAGAAATAGAGTTGGTGTATTCAACATTCCACATTGCCAAAACAGACAAAGGCACACAAGATATTCGTTGGTATTGGGCTGTGCCTCAGTTGCTTGACAAGATTCATTACTATGATGTGCCCGATAGTTACATTCTGCGAAATATGTACACCACCAACGCAATAAACCTTGGTCGTCAGCCTGACGACCTTCTTGATGTGTTGAGTTATATGGTGTTAGGTTCACCGGCGGTTTGCTTGTACAGAACGCACGGCGACAAGTTTTGGGCTTACAACCTTGCCTGTGAATTTGTCAAGTATTTCAATACGCAAACAAAAACTGCCATTGTGGAACTTGCCAACCATACAAAAAAATATGACGACAACAACCATTGGCAGAATGTTTTGTTGTATTGCACTAACGGCAATTTTCAGGCTATGATTGACGAGTATATCCATCTACTGAAAGACATAAAATATGATTGGGGTTACATTCACAATTCATTTAGCGAAGCACTAAGCCTTAATACTGCCACACTTGCAGCCGACGATTATGATGGGTTTTGCAAACAGATGCGTCGAGAGAGTCGTCAACCTCTCAATATGAGGACACACTACGCCGTGGCGTTTATCAACGGCAGTGCGACAGAAAAAAATGTTGCGCGTAAAGATTCCATCCGCAATACATTCAATTCGCCGTTTTGGCCTTTTGTCTTGGCATCAACGTCGATAGGTCAGGAAGGTCTTGATTTCCATTTGTATTGCCGCAAGATTGTGCATTGGAATCTTCCAACCAATCCCATTGATCTCGAACAACGTGAGGGACGCGTCAACCGTTTCAAGTGTCTTGCAATCCGTCAGAATCTTGCTCGCAAATATGCTTCAACGGTAGATTTTGCAAAAACTGACGATCCGTGGCAACAGATGTTTCAAGCCGCACAAAACGATAAGCCTTCTAATGTAAGCGACTTGATTCCATTTTGGTGCTTTGGCAAAGACCAAGAAATAAAGATTGAACGTCAGTTGCTATGTTATCCGTATAGTCGCGATGAATTTTCATACGAGCGTTTGTCAAAAATTCTTTCGCTCTATCGCCTGACATTGGGGCAGCCACGCCAAGAAGAACTTTTGGAATATGTTTTCCGAGAGTTCGGCGATGGCAAAGATTTAAAGAATTTGTTTATCAATTTGAGTCCGTATTTAAAAAACACTTTATAACTATGTTCCGCCTCCTACATACCGCCGATTGGCACATCGGGAAGTCGCTCGCAGGGAAAACATTTCAGTATGTAATAGTCATCACGGGGTTGCCATCTGCGCCAAAAACAGATCGGAGCGTAGTCGTCGTGGCAAAATAGTCTTCGGGAGATTGCTCCGCCAACTTGATTGCCTCAGTATATTGTCCAACATAAGGATAAATCATAATTCGCAAATTTTACACCCTCTCAATCTTGCACTCGTGTGTCTTGCTCTCTTTATCGTAATTGATGCCAACGAGAAGGACATTTCCTATGTATTCGAGCAACTTGCCGGCGTAACGCTTTTCGTGAATCTGACGGATGGCAGAATCGGCATCCTTGTCGAATTTCAACTCCAAAACAATTGCAGGACTGTCGATATGTCGGCGCGGAATCAAAACAAGGTCGGCAAAACCCTTGCCCGTAGCAAGTTCGCGGTGAATGATATAATCGTTTTTGGCGGCAATGAAAGCAATAAAAAGCACACACGCCAATGAATTTTCATTGTTGTAAGAGAGAATTGAAGTGTTGTCGTCGTGGGCTTTATCAATGGCTTTGGCAACAGCATTTTCGTCACCATCGATGACGGCATCCAACAGATTTTCTGAGTTTTGAATAACCTCTACAATGTTAGTCCAATCGGTATTTTCCACAGCGTTGCGCATCTCTTCCCAAACCTCAAAATTTGGTATTCCACAAGTGCGATCTTCGTAATAATAACACAAATATCCCAAATGAATCAGCACAGTAAGCGCATCATCCTTGCTGCGGATTATCGACATATCGTTTTGAAACTTAGTGGTGTTCACCTTAACACGAGAACCCGAAAGCATTTTCAAAATGTCGTCTTTCAAGCCTTCAAAATTCATTTGGATATATGTAGAAACAGAATCGTATGCGCCTGTTTTGCCCCAATTGTTGCCGCAACGCCGTTTTCTAATAGCGGTCATCACACTGTTGGGGTTAAACATTGATTTTTCGTTGCCAATAATATATCCATCGTACCACCGCTCAACCTCGGCAAAATCCATATTGTGTTTTTTGCAAAGTGCTGACACCTCGTCTTTTGAAAATCCAAAATAAGGCGCAAATTCGCCCGGGTCAATCATCGAATATTCAATAAAATTGTTCAAAGCCGATTCGGTTTTGTATTTTTTGATAGGCAGAATTCCAGTCATATAAA
>JAGCDD010000253.1 GCA_017651345.1 Bacteroidales bacterium
AAATATACCGAAGCCGATGCCGCAACAGCAATTTTGGGTGATAGTTGGCGTTTGCCGACCATCGACGATTTCAAGGAATTGGTCAAAAATTGCGACAGTTTTTGGGACAAGGATAACAAATGCAGAATTTTCAGGAGCACAATTAATGGCGTAGAAATCGTTTTCCCGGCAGCGGGTTGGAAAGAAGAGAAAAGATTGGCTTTCGGGCATTTGGGGTTTTATTGGTCGTCGTCGCTATTTTCGGGCGGGACGGGAGCGGACGAGGCATTGAGCCTCAATTTCAATTCCGCCCGTAAGTTTGGCGTACTTGCAGGAGGCAACAATTTGCGGATGTTTGGATTCTCCATCCGTGCGGTGCGGGAAAAATTAGTTCGCAATTATTTGTATTAATGCTTTCTTTCCCATTGCCAAACTTTTTTCTCGCCTCAAAGATAAGCAAAAACTTTCCATTGCGCAAATTAATTTTGTAAAAACATTTTAAAAAACTACATTTGCAAAAGTTAATTACTAAGCCAAAGCATCCGCTATGAAAGCCACTACCAACCCATCTACCGCATTAATGGGCAAGATACTTGTTGCCGCGTTAAGCATGACATTTTTGCTTGCCGGATTTGGTAATATCAATGCACAAAATGCGCCTCAAAACAAATTTATCGACCGTGTTGTGTTAGAAGATTCAAACGCCATCGACCTTGGTCTCTCCGTCCTTTGGGCTGACCGAAATGTCGGTGCAGAAACCCCTACTGACTACGGACAATATTTTGCGTGGGGCGAAATCGCACCTAAACGTACTTACACTTGGAAAAATTACAAATTCTGCAAGAATGGCAACTATTACAAGTTGACGAAGTATTGCGACGACCCGTTTTATGGTATTGTTGACAATAAGGACGAACTTGACCCCGAAGACGATGCCGCAGTCCAAAATTTTGGCGAAGGTTGGCGGATGCCGACGGAGTCCGAGTTTTCTGAGTTAATTAAGAATTGTGATTATAAAGATGGTGTGTTTACGAGTAGAATCAATGGTAACAAGATTTCTTTTCCAATGGCAGGATGGATATGCGACGATGGTAAGCCTTTGTTGAAAGGTTCAATTGGCTATTATTGGTCGTCCACTTGCTATCCTGTCAACCTGGAATACGCGCTGAGTTGCAATTTCGATGACGTCAGAGTTGGCTCGTATGCCAGAACCCAACGCTACTATGGTCTCCCCATCCGTGCGGTGCGGGATAAGGAATAATTAGCAAAAACTTTTATAGTTTTGCGCTGTTCTATATACAGAACAGAATTAGACTCTTCTTCCATTATACTTTTCCACCTCGTTCAGAATTGCGTTTTTCATATTGTCCCATTCGGTAGGCTCAAACATATACGGCATTGGTTGTGGCTCTGCGTCTTCAAAATATGACATACTGAGCAATGCGCGGTATTCCGAACCGTCGGTGTATTTTTTTAGATATAATTGTATAAGTTGCTCAAATGTAAAGTGTTGCAACAAGAAATATACATCAACGAAATCTTTTTTTGTGCCGCGTCCGATAACAGCGTTAACTTTCATTGCTGCAATATCTTGCACGGAAGCCAATCGAATTCCATTTTCTTCAACGCAGTTGCCGATCCACGGATAATCGTAGTTTACGATGTCAACTTTGATACCATCAATTGAAAAAATTTTAATTCGTTTTGTGCACGACACTTGTTTTACAGATTGGAAATTTGATTTAAGGATTTGCGTCATTTCGTCATAATTCTCTGTCGCAAAACCAAATAAATCAAGGTCAACAGAGCGGCGATGTCCGTATTGAAGGGCAAGAGCCGTTCCGCCGACAAGCCGTGTTTCTTTTAACATCGGCAGGGCCATCAACCCTTTTAAGAGTTCCAATGTGTCGGGCAAGACTGTCTGAAATGATAACATCTGTAATCCTCCTTTTGGGTGTGCGAAATTGTGCAGATAAACGACAGACAGACGGGGTCGAGGGTGCGCATACGTTTACATTCCTCAACGATTTTGTCGAGGCCATAATAATGCCAAATGATACGCCAATCGTTCATCTGACCATATTCCAAGGTACGCTGAATGATGTACGCAGGATATTTGTCCATCGACAATTCCTTCGTATCAACGTCCCAAAACAGATTTTTCGTAAAATTCTGTAAACATTCGTTGCCGCTCATTGTCTGGTGTTTTTTACTGTGCAAATTTAACTAACATTTCCGATTCTCGCAATAAAAGATTGTAAAAAAAATGCATTGTAGTTTGTGGATTTCGGTTTCTTTTGTTATTTTTGACGGCAAAAAAAATACAATGTTACAATGGTAAATATAATCAATCCAAATAATCCGGTGTATTTTACATACGCTCGAAACAGCGAAGAAAAGGCTGAATGGAAGAGCATTGCTGATGTTATTCCTGATTTGTTACAAGTATTTAGGGACGAAGGCGTAAAATATAGCGTTGATGTAGAAGATATAAAAAACGGTGCAAAAATATCAGAATATGAACGTGAAATTGGAGACGCTCAATATGTTATTGTTGTGTTGTCGGATAGGTATTTTTATCGTTATCATTGTATGTTTGAATTGTTTAACGTACTAAAAAACACGGAATGGAAAACCATTAAATATATCAAATCTGGTAATTTCGACATTAAAAACATCGATTATAGAAAAGAAATAAAAAGATTTTGGAATAATGAAAAGTTTGATATAGAAGATAAGTTGAAGCATAACTATCCTATTACAGAATTGGAGCAAGCCGCTATAAACAATAACTATTATCTTGACTTTATTGACAGTCTGTCGAGTTTATTCCAAAATGTAAGTTATACAAACTCAGAAAGGTTGAAAAAAAAACTGTTTGGGCAGAATTTTGACCAAGCAAGGTTCGTTACAGATATAAAGAAAGACTTAGGGTGGAACCCTACACAGTCCAATGGCAAAGAGTTTACAATTAAGATAAATAAAACATATTTTTCTTATGCTTTTTTTGTTTTAGGAGCGATTTTTTCGATATTTGTTGTATGGTCGGTTGTTCATGATAGTCCACCAAATGGGAATGAAATTCAGCCAGTAATCAATACATCAGAATCATCCGGAGAAAAAGTTTCATTTGTAGATCTCGGTCTTTCCGTCCTTTGGGCAAATTGCAATATTGGGGCACAAAATCCGTGGGATTATGGTGTTTTTTTTGCGTGGGGAGAAACGTCCGTTAAAGCACTATATTCGTGGCATAATTATATATTCTGTAATGAAGGTAAGTATAGCAAACTTACAAAATATTGCAATAGTAGGTTTTATGGTAATTGGTTTTACAAAGACGAGTTGGAGGAACTTGTTGTAGAAGATGATGTTGCCTGTATGCGTTTAAATGATGGTAGCCGTATGCCCACAGAGAAAGAATATCAAGAACTCATCGATAAATGTAAGTGGGAATTGGTAACTGACCACGGGTTTTATGGTTACAAGATAACGGGTGAAAATGGTAAGTCTATTTTTTTACCTGCGGCAGGGATGATAATGAATTCCACAAAATATGGAGAAGGTGGTATGGGCCGTTATTGGTCTCTTACACTGTCGTCATCACCAGAACGCTCTTTTTGTTTAAATTACGAAATAAATGGTTTTCGTGAAATGTACCGTCACGAAAGATATTATGGTTGCACCATCCGTGCGGTGCGGGAAAAGAAATAATTTTTTGCTATCTCTGCTTTTTTATCTTTCCGCTGTTCAACATACCGAACAGAATATGGTTTCGGCTTATAAACCGAAATATTCGGTGAAATCTTCGGTTTATAAACCGAAATATTTGAAAAAAATGTCGGTTTATAAACCGAAATGTTGAAAAAGTTTATTATATTTGCAGCAAAAATTTACGGTTATGAACAAGGATTTAGCAAAAGTAATTATAGCGGAAAACCAAAAGTTGATTTCCGACGTAAAGTTTTATCAGCGTGATTATCAGTTTGATGAGCATCTGAATTACGTTTTGGTGGGACTGAGGCGTGCCGGAAAATCGTACCTTTTGTACCAACAGATTCACACACTCTTGCAGCAAGGGCACGACATTTCTGAAATCCTTTATTTCAATTTTGAGGACGACCGTTTGGATTCTGTCAAGATTGAGGATTTGGATTTGATAAAGACTTCATACGAGGAAATGTTTGACACAAAGCCATTTATATTTTTGGACGAAGTACAGAATGTGGAAGGATGGGAAAAATTTGCCCGCCGACTCGCCGATCAAAAATATCGTGTTTTCATCACCGGCAGCAACGCCAAAATGCTTTCCTCGCAGATTGCCACGACGCTCGGCGGACGATATATGGTTCAGGAGGTTTACCCTTATTCGTTCAAGGAATTTTTGCTCACGAGAAACATCAATCTCAACGAAAAAAACGCGATTTACGATTATCGTAAGGAGATTTTAAAATATTTGGAGCCGTATTTCACTTTTGGTGGACTGCCAGAATCCATTGACATTCAGGACAAAAGGAATTGGCTTAGCAACCTTTTCAACAAGATTTTTTTCGGCGACCTGATTGCGCGTTACAACGTAAGAAATACCGAGGCGTTGAAAACCCTGATTCGGAAGTTGGCGGAAAACGTCAAACAGCCGTCGTCGTATTCGCGCCTTGCAAACATTGTGTCATCAATTGGCAAAAAAATTAACATTGAAACTGTCAGCGACTATCTCAATTATTTGAATGAGTCGTGGCTGATTCTTCCAATAGAAAACATCGTCGCCAAAATCGCCGACAAGGTTACAAACAAGAAATATTATTTTGTTGACAACGGAATTTTGAACCTCTTTTTGCTCGATTCCAAGACTTCTCTATTAGAAAACATTGTTGCCGTCAATCTTTCGCGACGTTATCCTGGCGAGGTGTTTTATTATATGTCGGGCGTTGAGGTGGATTTTTACGTCCGGAGCGAAAACATTGCGATTCAAGTGTCATACTCTATTGCTGACGCTGAGACACGTGCACGGGAAGTGGGCGCGCTTGCCGAAATCGACAAACATCTCAATCCGTCAAGGCTTGTCATCGTTACAAAGGACGAGGAGGATGTTTTGCAGACCCAAAAGGGAAGTAAGGTGGACGTGGTGCCGCTGTGGAAGTGGCTGATGGAATAAATCCCTCGCAATTTTTTTTGCTATCTCCATAACATTCGTTACCTTTGCCGCAAAATAATACACACTTAAAATTATGCTTCTGAACTATTTATTAGTGGTCGTCGGCATTGCGCTCGTGCTTGTGGGAGCGGACAAGATGACGGACGGCGCGGTGGCGTTGGCTACCAAAATGAAAATCCCCGAAATGGTGATTGGCCTTACCATAATCGCCATTGGAACTTCCGCACCAGAATTGGTGGTGAGCCTTGTCTCGGCTCTTAACGATTCGCCTAATATCGCCGTAGGTAACGTGTTGGGTAGCAACATCTTCAACACATTGATGATTGTTGGCGTCACGGCGTTGGTATGCCCGATGGTAATCAGCAAAAGCACCGTCAAGAAAGACGTTCCTTTCGCCATTGTGGGCAGCGTGTTGCTGTTTTGGTTTGCCTTCGACCTCTCGATAGAACGTTGGGAGGCTGCGGTTTTGTTCGTGGGATTCGTCGCCTTTATGCTCTACACCATCCACGAAGCGAAGAAAGGCAATGTGGACAACACCGAGCCACAGGACGCATCTGTAAAAGAAATGCCAATGTGGAAGTCGCTGTTGTTCATTGTGTTGGGCATCGCGGGACTTATCTATGGCAGCGACCTTTTCGTTGAAAGTGCCAAAGCAATTGCAATGGATTGGGGCGTGAGCGAGGCAGTCGCCGGTTTGACGGTTGTTGCCTGTGGTACGTCGCTCCCCGAACTTGCCACGAGCATTATCGCTGCACGTAAAGGACAGAGTGCGTTGGCGATAGGCAACGTGTTGGGCAGCAACGTGTTCAATATCTTTATGATAGTTGGCGTCACTGGTCTCATCTGCCCGATGCACGGTCTAACAATTACCAATCTTGACCTCGGGATGCTGCTTGGTTCGATATTCATGCTTTGGCTGTTCTCTTACACCAAATACAAAATCGAGCGTTGGGAAGGCGCGGTGCTTACCTTCTCGATTGTGGCATATATCACGTGGCGCGTTTACAATGAAGTAACTGGCGCGATATAATTTTTACAAGAAATGTTTGCAGAAATTTTGAGATATTGCAACTATAAAAGCAATGGACACGAGGCGGTGGCTGGATTTTCGGACTTCAAAAACGGCGAGTCGGAAGTCTATGTTGACGGACGGCTCATCGAAACCCTGCCGAAAGACTATGTATGTGATTTTCATATACATAACGACGATTTGTATGTCATCTACAACCGCGTAATCCGCCGTGTGCCAAATATCAGCGGCGACACACTCACGCCCGACGAGGGTTACACGTTGGAGATGCAGGATTATTATAGTTATGAATATCCCAAGATGCTCACGGACAACGACTTGACGCTGTGGGCGCACATCGGCGGCAGGCTTTTCAGGCGTGATGGCGACGGTTGGACGGAGGTCATGTCGTTCCCGATTGGCGAAACTGCGGAAGTGACGGCTGACGGACTCCTGAAATTCTCCAAAAACCTCCTCCGCGACGACGCGACGGACGGCTGTCGAATTTTCATTCCCAAGACGGGACAATTGATTGAAACTTAACAAATTAGAAACAATATGAAAAACACTTTTATAATGCTTGCGCTTTTGGGGCTTATCACCTCCTGTGACGCGCAAAAAAAATCCGGCGACGGCTTCGTCGTCAATGGCACTTGGAACGGCGGCAAGGACGGCGACACGGTATTTTGCGTGGCGATTACACAACGCGGCATTAAGCCCACTGACACCGCTTTTGTGAAGGGCGGCAAATTCAATATGAACATCAGCGAGAAGGATGTTGACCTCCGTACAATAGTTGCCGTGCGCAACGGTGCGCCCGCTTCGGCTGTGGAAATCATCGTTTCGCCAAAAGGCTC
>JAGCDD010000021.1 GCA_017651345.1 Bacteroidales bacterium
AGTTTCAGGACCAAAAACTCTATCAAAATTGTCAATATCAGCGGTGCAATATATCTGTAAATCATATTGTTACATCAAAAATAACTCAAAAAATACGGAGGCATCAGCGACGCCGCCAAAAGTCCAAACGCAAATCCCTCCCTGCCCGGCATAAGTTTTTCAGCCCAATAGAGCGTCAGCGGCATTGTACAATTAATGGCAAAAAGCCCCACAAAAATGGCGTTTCCCCAATAATTTTTTATGAAAACACACGCCAACGAAACCACCGTAAACGTCACAAACGCAACGACATAACTCCGCGCAATCCTCGCCAAAAATCCGCCCAAGATTTTGCCCGACATCGCCACAGCCGCCGCCACCAAAACCATATAACCCGCGCCGTCATTTGTCGTAGTAGAAAATTCGCCCGCCAAATATGACCTCAGCATCACAAACGCGCAAATCGCTATCATCAAGCCCATTATATATTTCCCTCGTCCACAGCCAACCGTCGAAGTCCCCACCCTATCGACAGCACCGCCGCCGACCATACAATAATGCGCAGTCGCCAAAATTCCAATCATCATCAACAGCAAAAACAACAGTTGCCACGAGCATAAAACCGCCCCGACCGCAAGTCCCAAAACGCCCGGCGACACAAAAACGCCCAAGGCGCGGGCATCGTTTTTTGTAACGACCGCCACTTCCCTGCCGCCCCAAACATGGAACAATGAATTTCCCACTCCCAACATCACGGCGATAACAGTCATAAAATCAGGCGTCAACACCGCCATCGCCGCCGCCACCAAAAACATCACGACCGCCGAAAACAGCACTTGATATTTATTCCTGATTCTATCGACAACAATCCCCGTCAGCGGCTGCGTCAGGAACGCCAACACATTGTAAACCAAATAGTAAACCCCGTCGCCCGTAATCAGATACAAGCAACAAAGACACAGCGCATCAACACAAAAGTGCATCGCCGAGGCAAGGATGGTGGAAAGGTTTTTCATAACAAAACTTTATGCCACAAAATTGGCGAAAAAATTTGAAATAGGCAACATCCATTTTTTATAAACACTTGGTCATTTAGAAAAAAACATATAAATTTGCCACATATTTCACAAGTTGCTATTTTAATGATTTTCAAACATTTAAACATTTCAAACACAAAATGATGACTTTTAAACATCGTAAGGGGGGTAATAATACTTTTTATTATCATTTTAAAATCAGCAACTTACGGCAATAACCTGTCTAAGAGAGCCTGAATTTGTCGGGTGGAATAGACCTATAAAATCAACCATTACGTCAGAATTTGTCTAAGAGAGCCTGAATTTGTCGGGTGGAATAGACGCCTCCGCGTCAGCCTTGACGAATTTTGAGTCTAAGAGAGCCTGAATTTGTCGGGTGGAATAGACCGCGTCCAGATATAAATTTAAAAGTTCGTGTCTAAGAGAGCCTGAATTTGTCGGGTGGAATAGACGCGTACCCCTTGTCGCGGAGTTCTATTTCTGTCTAAGAGAGCCTGAATTTGTCGGGTGGAATAGACATTGACTGCACCATTTTCTCTGTCTTCTTGTCTAAGAGAGCCTGAATTTGTCGGGTGGAATAGACTGAGTCCGGCAGCGAGTTCCTCTTTCGAAGAGTCTAAGAGAGCCTGAATTTGTCGGGTGGAATAGACCCGTCGTAGTCTTCATATCCGATGACATGGGTCTAAGAGAGCCTGAATTTGTCGGGTGGAATAGACCAATCTCTTCCACTATACTATAGTATTTTTGTCTAAGAGAGCCTGAATTTGTCGGGTGGAATAGACTATCTATACCATCGGATATACATGTCTGTCTAAGAGAGCCTGAATTTGTCGGGTGGAATAGACTCAAAAACGGCATTCCATAACCCCATCTGCGTCTAAGAGAGCCTGAATTTGTCGGGTGGAATAGACGTAGCGATGTTTTTCATACTCATGATTGTCTAAGAGAGCCTGAATTTGTCGGGTGGAATAGACTGGCGAGGAGGATAACAAATATAGTTACGTCTAAGAGAGCCTGAATTTGTCGGGTGGAATAGACTCGAAGTAGGGTCTTGAACCCTGATATTGGTCTAAGAGAGCCTGAATTTGTCGGGTGGAATAGACTCGATGAGTTTCTTTAATTCATGGAGTTGTCTAAGAGAGCCTGAATTTGTCGGGTGGAATAGACAGTCCCAGTATGCGTCCTCGGTCATTGCGGTCTAAGAGAGCCTGAATTTGTCGGGTGGAATAGACACAATCCTAAATTAATTAGGAATGAAGGTAACTATAAAAGAGCCAAAAAATGTGGATAAAATGTCCGCAAAAATTTTTTTTATAAGGAAATATGATTTATATTTGCCGTTGTATTAATAAAAAATCATCGTATGAAGATAAATCGTTTCATCGGCAAGGAAGTAAGAGGGTATATGGATTTTGATATAAAATTCCATAGGGGACTTAATTTTCTTATCGGTATCAACGGCACAGGAAAGACTACTGTCATAAGGTTGTTGAAGGGATTGTTACAAACCGAGCCAAAATCGCTAATTAATATTGGTTTTAACGAAATTAGTGTTGAGTTTGACAACAATAACAACCTGATGAGATTTGAATCACATATCAACGACAACAATCTGATTATCAAAAAATTCAAGAATAATACAGACACAAAAGATTCGTTGCAAGTTGGCTTGGGTGAAGATGAAAAATATTATTCAGCCTTATTGAAAGTTTTTTCCAACATAAAAGGTGTTTCATTTTTGGAATTGGATCGTCTGAATGATTTTTCGGGAGATGCCTTGAAAGAAATATCTGAAAAGATATACACGTTTGTACGCCGTAGCATCGCCACCAAAAACAAGATTGAAGAAGAATTCAGGGATTCTGTAATGAGTTTGGCAAAAATTTCGGGTGGCAACAAAGACAAGGTTCTTTTGAAAATAACGGAAAAATACAATAAAGACGTTGCCGAACTGAAATCTCCTATAACTCGCTTTGAAAATAGTGCAAATATGTTTTTGAGCGAAGGAGACAAGGTGTTGCGCGTTGATGATGCCGGTGAAATCATTATACAATTCAAAAATCAAGAAAAAAGCACTTCTATTTTTGAACTGTCATCAGGCGAAAAACAGTTGATAATAATGCTTGGACACCTGATTTTCGACAATGCGGAAGTTTTAGTAATCGACGAACCTGAGTTGTCGTTGCATTTGAGCTGGCAGATGAAATTTGTAGAGGCATTGCAGACTGCAAGTCCAAATGCGCAATTCATTTTGGCAACCCACGCATCAGGCATTATCGCCAAAAAATCAAACGAAAAATATTGCATAGACTTAACACCGAGGCAATGACAGATATTTCACCCATAAATGTACCTGCGGACATTAGACAGGTTGATTCGGTGTTTTTGCAATACCGAAACGACATTAATATATACACCGAAGACAAGGAGGAAGACAAGGAGTTTTACGTAAAACTTTTTGACAAACTCTTGGATGGTACTGACATTAGGGTTAGGGATATTTACCCGCTTGGAAACAAGAGCACTGTGATAAAAAAATGCACAGAAGACCATTCGCCACACCCCAAAATTTATATTGTTGACGGCGACATATTCTTGCAATTCAAGAAATATGCTCCTGTGGATAATCTTTTCAGACTTGATTCTTATTGCATTGAAAATTACGTTGTTGACAAAAATTCGGTGGAGAAACTCGCATACGATTTGACTGGGACAAAACCATTGAAAACCATAAAGTCGGAGGTCAATTACGATGCAAGAACAAAACGCATTGCCGAGCCATTGGTTATGCTGTTTTTTATGATTTCGATTCAGGCGGAACTCACTGAAAAGTTTGAAATCAAGAATATTGAAGCATTTATGGACAAATCGACTTGCGAACTTGATTGTGCTAAAATAGAAAAAACGATTTCCGAAATCACTTCTGCAATCAAAAAAACAGGTGTTTCGGAAACGGAGATTAATTCCAAAATGTCACAGAGACTCTCAGACTTTGGGATTTCAGAAAAAACATTGCAGACAATAGTATCGGGCAAAGATTGGATAATCCCTTATTGGAGAAAAGTGATTACAAAAATTTCTGGCGGCAAACTCAGGCTCAAAAAAGAGACTTGGAAATTCAAACTCGTCGATTTCTGTTCGCTTGCCCGATTAGACAATCTCAAAAATGAAATTATCAGAACAACAAAAAAATTCAATTATGGAAAGGAAAAACATTCATAACGAAGAATTAGAGATGACCGGTGCGTTTGTGGCGTTCCACAATTCGTGGAAAGGCGCAGCGTGGATGGGTGATTTGCAAAGGAAGTTCGACGAGACAATGGGCAAAGACAATAGAATCTTGTCCACCGTAAAACTCGACGACAATGCACAGGACGTTTTGTACAATCATCCCGAAATCAACAGACTGTTTGCAGGATTGCTCGATTCATACGACGATTTGCCGTATCGTCCCGACACGGCATTTGACTATGGATGGAGAGCGTTTGAAATATTGATGAGCATGTTCAGCGAGCATTTCAATTGGCAACCAAAAGAATCAATGTCAAAAATGTTTTCGGATATTTGTGGCATAATAACTGGACATTTTGCCAACAACAACGATATGTCCGCAATCATCAGAAATCTTAACGAGCATTGTCCAATAAGCGGCATCAATTTCATGTTGCAGCGTCTTGTTAATACAGATCTATTATTCGAACCCGACGACATTACCAAAGTTAAGGACACTCTGATTGTTGAGGAACAGTACGAATATGTCGCCAAACGTGTCGCCAATGCAATGGGCAAAGAATTTTACAATGATTTCTGTGAAAAATATTACAGACAAGACCAGATTCCTTACAAAAATGGAATGGTGACTGTGAACATCGATTTGGAGCCTAACAACAAACGCAGGGCATGTCTGTTGATCAAGAAATACTTTATCACAGAACAAAAGATTACTTTGCTCAAGGAATACGACGCATTCACAACTGCAAAAGTAATGGAACTGATTATCAGTGGAATATTGTACACGTCCCGTTGCTACAGATTCCACGGCGATTATTTTTCGCCGTTCAAGAGCAACCGCAGTAGTTTGGCGCACTACTACGAGTATTACTATTTTCTGATATACACGTATGCAATGTTCTGGTATCTTTTGTATTGCTTCCTCAACATCAATGGCATAGAGAAGTTTTTCTCGCTCGATGCCGTCAACGAATGCGTGGAACGCAGTCTCAAAAAATTGGACAAATTGCCTAACGCATAAAAAAACGGCGGATTCCGAAATGGAATCCGCCGTTTTTCTTAATGTGGATAGTGTGTGTTATTTCATTTTGGTATTCACTTTCTCAATGAGTTTTTTGAGAGTTTCGATGATGTTGTTGCTTGCCTCTTTCAGAGAGGACGGTTTTGTTCCTACATCGGGATAATCGCCGTGCGCAAACGAGTTGCGAATGGTGGTTATCATGCCAAGTTCCGTTTTGTCTGCATCGCTGAAACCAAGACAGTCGAGCAACGCCTCAAAAATCACATTGAAATTTGAGTGCTTTTTTTCAGAAATGTACTTGTCGAGGGCGGCTTTAACCGAAGGTATTTTTACAGCCTTGCGCTCAAGGTCGAGTACAAGACTGAAAGCCTCGATGCGTTTGCGGTCATAGTTGCCAAATTCCCATTCAATGTCTTCTGATTTGTAGTTGCCTTTTGGCAAAAGTTTGAGCAAGGCGGCAAGGCGCTGATCCTTGTAAAGCTTGAAAATACGTGCGTAATCCTTGATTTTGGTGAACCAAGTTACGCTGTACCCTTCCATTACGTCCAAGGTGATTGACACGCTTTCAGACAACAGACCCTGAAACTCCGGGGATATTTCCTTGAGCTTGAACATGTCGATATTGAGTTTCGACACGTCGTTTTCGGTCTTTTTACCGTCCTTGGTGTCAAAAATCAACTTCTTGGCAATCTGCATCAACAAGAAGTCCTGCACAGAATAGCGTGTGATGGCTTTTTCTGTGCGGTCGTAGTCATAGAAAAGGCGTCTAAGGAGAGCCTCGGCATTTTCCGCATCAAAATTAGGATGTCTTCTTGGATTAGACTTACATGTCTTGATGTACCGCTGAAGTTCAGTGTCGAAAAAGCCGTTTTTGTGAAGTTCTGCCTTAGAGCGGTATATCACCTCACCGTTTTCCCTTGGATTTCTGCCGGGCTTTGCCTTGTCCATCTTCGCGAACACAGGGTATGACCTGCCGAATCCGTAGAATTTCTGAATGTCGTCTTTCAACGACATCATGTAGGCGTTTATCATGTAGCTCGTTGAGAGGAAAGGCTTTTCGTTGAGTTGCGGGCATTGTTTGAGAATCTGTTTTTTGATAGCTTCGTCAAACAGACCTTTAGGCAGTTGCACAGGAAGATTGAGATACTCGTTAGCAATGGTTGCAATGTTTCTCTGCTGCCATTTGCCACGGTTGGGATGGAGGAAGTGCATCAACTTGCAGGCGTCGGAGTTCTTGGCTTGTTTCAGTTCGCATTTTTGCAAAAATGCTTCTTTTTCCGTGAGGTACTTGGCAAAGAATTGCTCCACGTTCCTTGGTTCAAAGTCGATTACCTTTTGCAGGAAAGGATGCTCGGCTTTGCCTCCTTGTAGCATATTGAGTTGAGAGAATACAGCCTTGATGTCTGCAAACTGCCCCTTGTTAGCAAAGGTTGCAAGTTTGCTCTGCATCACGTTGTAATTCAATCCAGTAGGTTTGTCTGAACCATTATCGTACTTGCAATATTTTACAATATCAGCTGCAAGATATTTGGCGATGTTGCCGGGCAAGAAACGGCTTGGTTCTATTACTTCGCTACCACTTTTGCAGGCTTCAAGCTCGGCGATACGCTTTCGGGTGTGAGCAAGTTCGTCCCGCAAAAACGCATTTGCATATTTGGACAACATCTTAGTCTGATCCTTGCCCAAAAGACAGTCTATTATCTTAGAGGGAATGTTCTTGATGTCAAGACCTTTGGCTTTGAGCGCATTTTCCAAAGCCTCCTTGTTTGCGAATGTTCCAAATGCACCACTTTTTAAGTCTGACAAAAAGTTTTGGAACTTCTTTTGGTAGCCTAATATTTTATTCTCGGCTTCTCCATTGCTGAGGATAGTCAGGAATACCATTGCTGGCAGTTCATAGACGCTAAGCCAAACATCAGGGGCAACGGTCTTTATTTCTTTGAGGGTTTTGCCGACAATTGACTGCAGAGTACTGTCACCTGACAGTTTTATGCCAATATTGCTTTCTTTGATTACGTATTGGCAGCACATGTCGGTAATCCACGGGCTGAGGTCTTCGGTGTCGGATAATACTGTGTCGGACTCGGTTTCGTTTTCATCTTCGTCATCCAAACGCTTTACGAGACTCTTGCCGTCCCAATCGCCGATTTTGCCAGTACGCTGGTTCTCCAAATCGTCTATGCGTCCGAATGTGGTGAGTTCCTTAGTAATCCATCTTGGGCGTTCTACGCCGTCGCAGCATTTTTTGATGCCCTGTTCCTTTTGCTGTTCGTCTTTGAACACCTCGTGGTATTTGCCATATATCACATTGAAACGCAATTTGTTGAACATATTTGCACTGTCCATCCATCTCATAGCGAGTACAGGGAATCGGTCAGCGGAGCGGCGCAGCAAAACACGTTCAGGCGTGTCGCTGATTGCGGTTGATTCAGTCTCAAACCTTTCTTGATTTTCACGGCTAAGACATTCAAACAACTCTTTTGGACATTTCGTAATCTCGTTGAGCATGTCCATTGCAAGCATCACATTGTCCTCATAAGGATTTGTGGTGTTCTTGGGCATTCTGATGCGGTAGCACGAATAGATTTCGCGCATATACATCTTGTAGTCCTCGTTTTTGTAGATGCCATTGTAGAACTCTCTGCCTATCTGACTACAAAATTGCGTTGCATAACTTTTTTCGATGAACTGACAGGTCAGGAACACAACAGCCATTTTCGACATCGTGTATTCATCGTTGTCCTTGTAGTAGAAGCAATGCGCGTAGCTGAAATTCGGCACTTGAATTTTGATTGCTCTGCCTTTTTTGTCCTTTTTTCCTGTGTCTTTGGGCAGAACCCTCGCATTTTGGATAAACTGAAGGTTCTTGCCGTCTTTATCGTTGCCTTTCAGCTGGAACCGCTCTTTGATAACGGCGCATGCCTGTTTGAAAACACAGTCGAGGGCAGAAGCAAGTCTGTTGCTTTCTTGAACAATCTCCATAGCTTGCTCGTCAGAGATGGCAAGCGTGTGCGAGGCATTGTTACGGTAAAACGACAATACTTTCAAAGTCATGTCCAAGATTTCCGCAATGTTCACAATGCTGTTGTTTTTCAGCAAATCCTCCTCTTTGCGGATAGTTACATCAGAACTTGGATCTTCTTCATGCTTCTCCTTTGCGTAATACAATTTGCCATCCTTGTCGAAAGCATAAAACTGGTCTGTGTTAATCATCTGAACAAGGAACGGAAAACTGCGGAGTAGTTTCCGTTTGAGTTTCTCTTGTTTGTCGACGGGGAGTGCTTCCAGATAGGCCTTTTGCAGGAGTCTCTGCACATCCAATCCCAGCCTATGAGCAATGTCTTTCAATGTAATGTCAACATTGTTTTCTGCCATATTGAGATACGTGGCGAAATGCTCTTGATTGTTGCAGGTTGAAAGGTCAAGTATATCCATATATTTTGGGTTAAGAATTTATGTTTGTACAACAATTTTTTTATTGCGCCTGCAATTTACGAAAACATTTCTATCCTACAAAATCATTTCTCAAATTTTTTCTCAAAAAATCCCAACCTACTGTCCCACAAACCCATCCCTCCCCTTCCCCCCCCCTTAATTCCTCTCAAATATCGAAAAAAACATCCAATATAAAAAAATTTCCTTAACTTTGCACCGTACAAAAATACATGACACCATGAAAACATTGCGAAACATAATAATTGCCGCTGCAATTGCCTTGCCGTCAGTCATATACGCGCAGGACGAGCACACGGTTACGTATTACGACAAAAACGAGACCGTCAAAAAGTCTGAAGGCGACATGAAGGACGGACACGAGAACGGACGTTGGACCTATTATTACCGCAACGGCCACAAATACAAAGAGACCGACTTCTACATGGGAATTGTGAGCGGCCGCGTGGCGTTCTATTATGAAAACGGCAACCTCATGAACGAGGGACACGTCGTCAACAACAAGACCCACGGCGCCTACAAAGAGTATTATGAAGACGGCACAATAAAAGCCGAAGGCAACTACAAGGACAACAAAAAGGACTCCCTGTGGAAATACTACAACATCGTCGGCCACCTGATAACAATTGAGGACTGTAAAGACGGCGTTTGCAAACTCCGCGACGCCTTCGACAACTCCGGCACACAGATGGTCAAGGACGGAAACGGCGAGTTCAAGGCGTACTTCTCCGACGAAAAGAACATACAGGAGCAAGGCACATACCGCGACGGCATGAAAGACTCATTATGGACTACATACTACCAGAACGGCAAAGTTGCGTCCCTGATGACCTACAAGAAAGGCGAGCCGACCGGACAGATTTTCACATACTACCAGGACGGCGCAAAACGCAGCATCGAGAACGTGGAGGACGGCGAATACACCCACTGGTACTCAAACGGTCAAATCAAGACACACGGCTACATGAAAAACTCTGAGCGTGAAGGACTTTGGTCTGCATACAGTGAAAGTGGCAAACTCCTTACTCAAGGAAACTACACCAGGGGACTCCGCGACGGGAAGCACCAGAACTTCTTCCCCGACGGACGCCTTGAAAGTGAAATCACATACCGCCTCGGACAGAAAGACGGCCATGCAATATGGTACACGACTGACACACTCGGTCAGAAGCACCTCAAACACATCGAAGGCGACTTTAAAAACGACGTGCAGAACGGCCACTGGATATATTACCAGGCGAACAACCAAATCGGAAACGAAGGCGAATACTTGGACGGCAAGATGACAGGATTGTGGACATGGTATTTCGACACTGGAGACATCTGGAAGAAAGGCAACTACAAAAACGGCAAGCGCAACGGACTCTACACCGTCTATTTCGAGAACGGACGCATATATTATACCGGCGTATTCAAGGACGACAAGGAAGACGGACTTTGGAAACGCTATAACGAGAGCGGGAAACCTGAAATTGAAGGATGTTTCCATGACGGAAAAATGGACTCGATATGGAAAGAATGGTTTGAAAACGGCGTACTCCGATATGAAATTTCATACAAAAACAACCTCAAGGACGGACCAGTCATCTATTACGACGAGACAGGCATGAAGACCATGCTCATCACATTCAAGGAAGGCGCCTACAACGGGAAATACACTCAGTTCAACGAGACCGGCGTCGCAGTCGTTGACGGTCAGTACGTCATGGACAAGAAAAACGGCGAATGGATCTACAGACAGGGAGACAGCAAGATTATACGCCGTGAAAACTACAATCTCGGTCGCCCATCGGGAACATGGACGGAATATTATCCAAACGGCACGCCACAGGCTCAAAAAACTTTCAATAAAAACGGTGTCCTCGACGGCAAATACCTCAAATACGACCGTTACGGAAAGACCACATACGAAGCCCTCTATTCAAACGGCAAACTCACCCAAGTCCTCAAACAGCCCGGCGGCGCACAAAACAACCCCTATGGCGGAGGTGGGCAGAACAACCCGTATGGAGGTTATTAACAAAAATTGAAGTAATTGAAGTAACTGAAATAACCGAAAAAATTGAAATAATGAAAAATATCAAAATCGCCATCGACGGACATTCGTCATGTGGCAAAAGCACTTTGGCAAAACAGATTGCCAAACATTTTGGATTCACATACATCGACACCGGCGCGATGTACCGCACGATAGCGTTGTTTGCCATGCGCAACTCAATGATAACCCCCGACGGCACGCCCGATGAAAATCGGCTCAAAGAGAAGATTGGCGACATTTCAGTGACATTCCTCAAAGACGGCCACGCGGCTCTCAATGGCGAGGATGTTGAAAATGAAATCCGCACCCTCGAAGTCTCAAACACCGTCAGCAAAATCGCCGCCCTCAAATTTGTAAGGCAGGAAATGGTCACTCTCCAACGCAAGATGGCTGAGGACACGTCTGTCATCATGGACGGCAGGGACATAGGCACAGTTGTTTTCCCGGACGCAGAACTCAAAATTTTTGTGACCGCCGACGACGAGGTGAGGGCACAGCGCAGATTCAATGAACTCACCTCAAAAGGCGAACAGGTAACATTCGACGAAGTCCTAAAAAACGTCCGCGAGCGCGACCTCCTCGACACGACACGTGAGGAATCTCCGCTCAGAAAGGCTGACGACGCGATACTTCTCGACAATTCCTTCATGACGAGGGAGGAGCAATTTGAAGTCGCCAAAAACTTTGTGGACAGGACGATGCAAGAATAATGACGAACAATTGGCTGTCTAAAAGGCGCATTTAGACAGCCAATTATTTGTTTAATCTTCAATTATCATCCTTGGCATTTCCACCACTTCCAATTCGGAGTTGAAAGTATATTTCGAGTGAAAAATATGAAAAATTTGTAGTTTTATATCAGTAAGGGTATAAAATATGGTGTGTGGTAGGCTTATTATACCTGATTAGGTATAAAATATTTTTTTGACAAAGAAGGTTTGGTGGTTCTAAAAAGTTTTCATATTTTTGTAACGATTCTCCGCCATACGATAAATACGGCGGAGAGATGATATATATATATATTAGGCGTTTATTGCGCTTTGTTTTTGACGTACTGAAAATTCGCAAAATTTTATTATGTATTTAGCCAAAAACTTAGCAACGATAAGCGCGTGTTGACGTGTAATATTGGTACGCGATTTTTTTGTGTGCCC
>JAGCDD010000254.1 GCA_017651345.1 Bacteroidales bacterium
ACAGGCGGGGGTAGGGTAGTGTCGCGAGGTATTTCGCGTTGGTTTGGGTTAACAATGCAACTTGTGCTTGCCGACAATAATAAAGGAGTTAATATGTTTAATGTTAATAAGTTGTGTTTTTTCATATATTCAGTTTTTTGTGTTAATATTAAAAAAGTGTGTAGCAAAAAACTTGCCTTAAATTACAAAATCCTATTAGTTTTTTCTATGTTTAGGCAGTGCAATCCTTGATATAGTTTTTTTTTCTTTGAAATGCTCTTAAAAATACGTGTTTCTCTTTTTTTGCTGTGCAAACTGATATTTTACTTTAAGTTAACAATTTTTAATATATTTTTGCACTTTGAAAAAAGCGAAATATAGAGGACGGCTCAAGCAAACGAGCCGGCAGATACGGCCGAAGAATCGATTATTAATAGATATATTATTAATTAACAATTTAAACATTAACAAACAAATTTTTTATTATGGGCAAAAGAAAAATTGTGTTATTACTTGCATTTTTGCTCTTTTCGTGGGCTACAGCAATGGCTCAAGAAAAGACGGTTACGGGCAAGGTAACAGACGAATCTGGTAATCCCATTTTTGGTGCTACCATAGCAGTAAAAGGGACTACCATAGGCACTATTTCAGGCGAAAACGGTGCCTACACTATCCGCATACCCGAGCGCGTAGCCAACGACTCGCTCGTGTTCTCTTACATCGGCTATGCCGATCAGGTACAAGCTTTGTCAGGACGCACTACGATTGATGTGGTGATGGAAACTGCTGATTTGCAGGTTGAAGAGGTGGTTGTTACCGCTTTGGGTATCAGCAAAAGCCGCCGCGCAGTAGGTTCTGGTACTGTACAGCTTTCGGGCGATGAACTCAACCGTGGACAGAATACCAATCCTATGGAGGCTCTTGCAGGTAAAGTGGCTGGTGTAGATATTGCCTCTGCTCCTGGTCCTGGTGCAAGTCAAAATATTATGATTCGTGGTGCCGCTTCGTTTACCAACAACCAACCGCTCTATGTAATCGACGGTGTGCCTTTTATTAATACTGAGGCATCTGGCGACTACAAATACGGTTCTATTAATGGTGCTATTGGTACTCACCAAAATCTTGACAAGCTCAACAATCAAACAAACCTTGGTAGCGGTATTAACGCAATCAACCCCAACGATATAGAGTCAATGACAGTATTGAAAGGAGCTGCTGCAACTGCTCTTTATGGTAGCCGCGCTGCCAACGGCGTTGTGTTAATTACTACCAAAAACGGCAAAAATACCGATGGCAAAATGACCGTTACTTACGACGGCTCTATTGCTGTTGAGCGTGTAGGATATATTACAAAATCGCAAGACCGTTGGGGTCAAGGCTGGTTTGATAGCGAATATCAAAACGCATTCTCTCGTGAGGAAAACGGTAACTGGGGTCCTCAATTTACAGGTCTCGATCAACCTTGGGGTAATATCTACAAAAATAGCCAAAAAGTTGCCAAATTTGAGTATCTCGACAGCCGTATACGTGATTTTTACGAACTTGGCGTAAGCAACAGCCACTCAGTTTCGGCTACAGGCGGCACACAAAACACAAGTTATTATTTCTCAGTATCTAACACTCATCAAGATGGTGTAATTCCCGATGATTACGATACTTACAACCGTACTACAGTATCTACCCGTGGTAGTCACAAGTGGGGTATTGCCACCATTACTTCGTCGTTCAACTTTTCTACCGAAAAAACAAAGGCTGTTCCCTCTGGACAAGGTACTTCTATGATTCAGAGCCTTTGGGATACTCCTAACAATATTTCGCTTGTAGACCTTAAAGACCTCAATGATCCATTCAACACTGTGGACTATTTCTTCACTCCGTTTGCAATGAATCCTTATTATCTGCTCGAAAACCAAAGCTCTGAACTCCGCCGCAACAAAATTTACGGTAAATTCCAAGCTGATTTGCAGATTTTTAAAGATCTTAAATTTACCTACCGTTTTGGTGGTGATGTTCAGTTCTCTAATACTGCTTCTAATCAAAGCATTATCAAATACGGTCCTGAATCGCCTATTTCACACATTTCTACATCTAACGAACGTAATGGTTACTTGTTTAATTCGCGAAACACAATTTACGAAATCAACAACGATATGTTCTTTACATACTCGCGTGCGCTTTCGTCTACTTTAAATGTTAATGCAATACTTGGTTACAGCATAATGGAAACCAAGGCTAACACCATTTTTGGCGAGGTAACTTCGTTGGATATTGATGGTTTCTATCAACTCAAAAACTCTCTTGCCGACGCATACGCTTCGCAAGACCAAGAGAAAAAACGTATGCTCGGTGCTTTTGCAAATATTGATTTTGATTGGAACCGTATGGTTTACCTTACAGTTACTCTACGTAACGACTGGTCTTCTTCATTGCCCAAAGCCCACAATTCATATATGTATCCCGGTGTAACAGCAAGTTGGATCTTTACTGAGCTTGGCGATGGTGGACATTTAGGCCCGCTTACATTTGGTAAGCTCCGTGCTTCGTATGGCTTTACCGGCAAAGACGCCAACCCATATAGCGTTTACAACTTTTATACTAAGTCGCAATACATAAACCCTGGTTACAACGGTGTTGGTTTCGCAAAATTCCCTTTGAACGGAAAACAATCGTGGATGGCATACAGCACTTTGGGCAATCCCGACCTTAAACCCGAAATGACAAACGAATACGAATTTGGTCTCGACCTCGAATTCTTTAACGGACGTCTCGGTTTTGAAGGCGACTATTACAACAAATACACCAAAGACCTTATCGAACAGTTGCCTATCGACGTTTCTACTGGTTTTACTCACATGAATGCTAACCTTGGTGACGTAAGAAACGAAGGTTACGAACTTGTACTTCACGGCACACCGCTTAAACTTGGCGATTTTTCTTGGAAACTTTCGGTAAACTTTTCGCAAAACTACAATACTGTTGAAAAACTTAAAGCTCAAGAAGTTTACTTAGGTGGATATGCTGGCTGCGGTATTTACGCGGTTGAAGGTAAAGCTATGGGACAATTTAAGAGCCAAGTTGCCAAAAAGGTGAAAGGTAAAGACGGATTAGAACATATCGTAGTTGACGGTAACGGTCTTGTTATTACCGACGAAAACGAAAAATATGTTGATAAAGACGTTAACGAAAAATTTCGTGCTGGCCTTACCTCAACATTCGATTACAAAGGATTTTCGCTTTCGGCTACATTCGACCTTCACTATGGTGGATATATGTTTAGCCATACAAAAAGCTACTTAGGTTGGACAGGTGCTGGTTTTGAAACCACATTCAACGACCGCAACCTTTTTGTTGTGCCTAACTCTGTAGTTGAAACAAAAAGCGACGACAACGCTATTGCACACACAGGATCGGTTGAAGAAAACAATGTGGTTTATTACGAACTCAACGAAAATCCGCTTTACTTGTCAGACGTTCCAAAGTTCTATTCTGAGGGCGGTTTTGACAAAGATAATGATCTTATTATTGACCGTTCGTATCTCAAACTCCGCAACGTAACATTATCTTACACTTTGCCCAGAAGCCTTGTAAGCAAATGGAAACTTCAAGATGTAAGATTCTCGCTTTCGGCTGCTAACATACTGCTTTGGACTCCTGCCGAAAACTGCTATGTAGACCCCGAAACCACCACTTACGGCAACAACATTATGAGTAAGTTTGGTGAGTTTTTTGCCAACCCCACCAATCAGGTGTATACACTCGGAGTTTCTGTTAAATTCTAATTTGTAAATATATAATAAGATGAAAATAAGAAATTTAATATATTCGGTTGCAGTAGCGGGAATGGCATTGTTGCCTGTTTCTTGCGAAAAATGGATTGATATCAACCACAATCCTAACAATCCTGAAAATGTTCCGGCAAAGAGCCTATTTGCTGGTGCGGCGGTTACCACCGCTTACAACCAAATGGCTTGGGACAACTTGTTTGTGGCTGGCGTTTGGGATCAGTATTTTACTCAAAACGAAAACGCAAGTCAGTTTAAAGAAGTTGAAAAATACTTTGCTCAAAATTTTGAATACAACTATCGAAATGCTTATGCATCGTTAGGAAATTTGAAAGAGATTATTGCAAAATCGAGCGAAGATTCTGAATATAGATTTGTAAGTGAACTTTTGTCGATTTACAATTGGCAAAATATTGTAGATCTTTGGGGCGATGTGCCATATTCCGAAGCTCTCAATGTGGAAATCACTTCGCCTAAATTCGACAAAGCTGCCGATATTTACAAAGACCTTTTGGATCGTATCGACAAAGTAATTGCCGATTATGAAAGCGGTAAGTTTACAAGCGAACCTATTTCTGTTGATGGATATGATTTTATATTTGGCGGCGATCTCGATTTGTGGTATCAATTTGCCAATTCGCTCAAACTTAAACTTAATATCCATTTGGCTCAATACAGCGGTTTGGGTATGACTTATAGCGAATTGCTCAATTTTATTAGCGATGAGTCGATGTTTCTTACAAGCACCAATGCAATGCTTCCTGCAAAGGTTTGGGGCGACAAATCTACCAAACAATATCCTTTGGATGAGTACGAAAATGGTCAATTCCTTTCTACCAATATTGTAGCCAGCATGACTTATACTTCGTACACTGGTTTGGGCAACGACCCGAGGGCTGCTATAATTTTTGGCGCAAATCCTGCTGGTGCTCTTCAAGGCGATTATCAAAACCATTCGCAAGGTACTGTTAGCAAAGTAAAACAAAGCCAAATTGTTAAAAATATTCCTTTGATTTCGGCTTGGGAAGTATTGTTTAACATGGCAGAAATTTATGTAGAAAACGGCGATATGGACAAAGCCAAAGCTGCTTACGAAAACGCTGTAAAAGCAAGTCTTGAATACTGGGGCGTTTCTGACAACAGCATTCTTACTAACGATAAATATGCAAATTGGGATGCACTTGCCACCGACAAAGAAAAAGCTCTCCGCTTGATTGGTTTGCAACGTTGGGTAGCATTTGCCATGACACAACACGGTGAATCGTTCGTTACCCGCAACCGTACCAAATATCCCGTTCTTAGCAGTATAACTCCTTCTAATTCAACACGTAGCGCTCTTAAGGACGAATTTCCCGCAGGTAAGTTTATTGTTTCGTTTGCCGGTGTTGGCACATTTGCTGGAGCGATGCCCGCTTCTGCCGTTTATCCTCAGAGAGGAGTGCTCGACCGCAATATCAATGCTCCTGCGCAGAAAAGCAACGTTACTGTTAAAATTTTCTGGGATACTAAAGAAACTATTGTAGAATAACTTTAAAATTATGCAGAAAATGAAAAAACTCTATATTTATCTTTTGGCAGCATTACCCTTGTTGTCGGGTTGCTCCAAAGACAGCGAAGATCATTCGTTTATAACCGATTACGCATCTATTTCGGTTGAAGGCGATGATTATATTTTTGTAAACTATGGCGATGATTATGTTGAACCCGGTGTAACCGCAACAATTGCTGGTGAGGATGTATCTTCGCAATTAAAAATCAATAACCCGTTTCAAAAAAATACATACGGCAAATTTGATGTAAGTTATAGCATTACCAATGCAGATGGTTATCAAGCTAGCGCTTCGCGCACAATTATTGTTCTGGATCCATCTTCACAAGTTAAGCAAGGTTTTGTTACCATTCACAATACCCGCGATGGTGTTGAAGAAAACTATGATAACGAAGTCCTTTTCTATAGCTTAGGAGAAGGAAATTTTGCCGTAACCGACCTTATCGGTGGTTTTTACGCTCAAGGTAGAGGATATGGCGATGCTTATGCTCTTTCGGGTGTTATCAATATCGCCGACGATGGTACAATATCACTTGTAAATGCTGGTTCAACTTCTTTTGGTGGAACTGCTGAAGAGGTTACAGGTGTTTACGATGTAGCAAACGGCACTTTCAAAATTTCTACCTCATATTTAGGCTATGGCTTTAATATGGAACTTCAATAATAGTGTATCATTTTAAAACACAAAGAAGATGAAAAATATTCTTAAATATTTCGCTCTTGCGGCTGTTGTATTTACCACCGCGTGCGACAAAGACCCCGATATTTGGCAAACCAATACCAAAGATATCAATGGAACATGGGAAGTTACCGTTTCGGTTGGCGGTGAAGTTCTTTCATCTCATGACGATGGCGGACAGGTATATATCTATAATACAAATGCCAACAACGATAGCGTTTGGATTCAAGATAATGCTTGGTTTGGTTTCAAGGTAAAAGCTGGTACCAATCCTCAAAGCCTTACTTTTCAAAACACCGATGAAGAGCTGCTCAATGGTATTGTTATCAAAAATGGTGTTAAAGTTCAACCTCAATATCTGCTTGGCGGACCTATTACTGTCGACAGCATTTATTTTGAAGTAAAAGTTGAAGAAGATGATGGTACGCTTAATACTTACCAATTCTCTGGCTACCGTCACACTGGTTGGGAGGCGTATGTAGAGTAATTCTTGATTACGTCTATTAAATTTAAAAATCCCCCGCTGTAAAAATCTTTTCTGCAGCGGGGGATTTTTTTGTTTATATCTTTATGCCCACCATTGTCATATCGTCGATTAGAGGGCGGCCGTTGCGCCATTCGGTTAAGGTTTTGTCGAGCAGTTTGCATTGAATTTCGGGCGGACGGTAATAATTGGCACGTATAAAGTCGATAAGGCTCTTGGTAGAAAACTTGCGTCCGATAATGTCATCAAGTTCACGGTTGTGAGTGTTGACGCGTTCGCCGCCGGGCTGGTCGGTTATGCCATCCGAATAGCAATAAATCATATCGCCTTTTTCGATTGGCTGAATAAATGTGGTAAAATGTTCTTTTTCAACCACGTATCTACCCACAGGCATAGTGTCGCCTTTGAGTTTGAGCACCTCGCCACGGCGTACAAGAAAAGCGGTTTGGTTGGCTGTGGCGTAGCGCATTTGCATTGATTCGGTGTCGAAACTGCATATTGTCATATCCATACCTTCGCCTATTGAGCCACCCGAACTCGATACAAGAGTGTCTTTTACAAAAATGCGCATACGGTCGAGAATAGTTCCCGGATTGGCTGCATCGTTTTCGGTAACGCAAAATTCTTTGAGAGCCGAAATGCCAAGAATCGAAAGAAACGCGCCCGGAATGCCGTGTCCTGTGCAGTCGGCAGTTACAATCACATTGTATCGTCCGCATTGAGCTGCGTAGTAAAAATCGCCGCTGAGTATATCGCGAGGCTGATAAAAAACAAAATTTTCGGGAAATAGCCTGTCGATTTCTTTTAGCGGAGTAAGAGCAGCCCGCTGAATACGTTCGGCGTAGGTAATGCTGCGGTATACTTTTTTGTTAACTTCCGAAAGTTGCTCGTTGGCGCGGTGTTTGGTTTTCAACGCTTTGATGATAAAAAACACAAGCAAAGTGGCAAGTATAAGTCCGGCAACAAGTGCAGTGGCAATGGTTTGCAACTTGGTTTTATCGGCTTCGAGTCGGCTGTTTTCGGCTTGCTGAATCTTGCTTTCTTGTTCTGCTTTAAACTCGGCTATCACGTTCATAGTGCTGTCGTTGGTGAGCGAAATGCTGTATTCGTGCATTTTTTTGTAGTTTGCGATAGCGTTTTTATAGTCGCCAAGCTTTTCGTACGATTCCGACAGTTGATGGTAAAATTGCGTCTGCATTGTTACGCCTTCTTCCTCTTCTAAATAATGTTTTGATTCGAGCAAAATTTTTACAGCCTCTCTGTCGCGGTTGCAAAACGATAAATATCGGGCGTAATATATTGTTTTGTATAGTTCCGAACTATAAATGCCGTTTTCGATAAAATAATCGCCGATTTTTTTGATGTAGATATATGCACTGTCGGCATATTTTTGCTGGTTGGTTTGTGTGGCGTAGCTGATGTATGTGGAAACAAGTCCAAGATACGTGGCATATTTGATGTAAATGTAGTAAGGGTCTGAAGTGTTGGTGGTATCAAAAATGCGCACAGCTTTGTTGTGGTATTTTAATGCGTTTTGGTTGTTGCCAAGCTCGGTTTCGATAAAAGCCACGTTTTGATAGTCGAATGCCAAATCGAGGTAATTGCCAGAAAGCGAGTCGATACGTAAGGCTTGAAGATAATATTTGCGGGCATTTTGCGGAAAACCAAGGTCAACATTTACCGAACCTATTGATTGATAGGTGTAAGCGAGATTGGCAGTGTCGTGTAATTGCGAATAAATATCGAGAGCGAGGTTGAAATAATAAAAAATACTGTCTCTACTGTTTAAATCGTGATAGCATTTGGCTATGAGAATATAGCTTTTGGCAATTTCGGATTTGTCGCCTGTTTTAAGATTACATTCCAACGCTCTAAGGCTGAATCCAAGAGCCTCTTTTGAACGGTTTTGCATATACAACGATTTGCCAACAAGGTAAAAATTTGAGGCTCGGAGAATGTAATTGTCTTTTTCGCCATGTTGGAGCGATAGCAACGCAAAATGCATTACAGAGTCGATGTTTTCAGAATTTTGTGCTATATTGTGGTAATACACAGCCTTATCGATAGCGTTGGAATCTTGCTTCGATTCTTGGGCAAAGGCTATGCGTGGCATAAGCGCAATTATCGTTGTAAGTATGATTAATAGGCGTTGCATGGCACTTATTCTTGATACTCAAATATACAAATCTAATACCGAAATGTTAATAAAAACGCCGCATAAGTGAATTTACTTGTGCGGCGAATGTATCTAAAATGTTTTAAAAGCTTATCTCATTTTGCCTGCTTTGAGAGTGTTTTTCAAGAGTGAGCAAATTGTCATAGGACCAACTCCGCCCGGTACTGGGGTGATGTACGAACATTTGGGTGCAACGTTTTCAAAATCAACATCGCCTTTGAGTCTGAAACCCGATTTTGTGTCGGTAGCGGGAACTCGTGTGGTGCCAACGTCAATAACAGCTGCTCCCTCTTTTACCATGTCGGCGGTAACAAATCCGGGGCGACCAATGGCGGCTACCAAAATATCTGCCGAGGATGCAATCTCTTTGAGGTTTTCGGTGCGGCTGTGGCATACTGTTACAGTGGCATCGATGCCTTTTTGACTCATAAGAATGCTCAGCGGGCGACCTACAATATTGCTACGTCCAATAATTACGCAGTGTTTGCCTGCAGTTTCTATTTTGTAACGTTTAATCAAGTCTACAATGCCCGAAGGTGTGGCAGATACAAAAGTATCCAATCCTGCTACCAAACGTCCGAGGTTTACGGGGTGGAATCCGTCAACGTCTTTGTTGGGCGAAATGGCTTCGATTATCTTCTGCTCGTTGATATGCTTTGGCAACGGAAGTTGAACGATAAAACCGTCTACATCAGGGTCGTTGTTGAGTTTGTCAACTGTATCAAGAATCTGCTGTTCGGTGGCATCATCTTCAAAACGTATAAGCGACGATTTGAATCCAACCTCTTCGCAAGATTTTATTTTGTGGGCAACGTAAGTTTCGCTGCCTCCGTCGTGTCCTACAAGCACTGCGGCAAGATGAGGGACTTTTTTGCCCTCGGCTATCATCTGCTTAACTTCTTGTGCTATTTCGGCTTTGATTTCTGCCGAAGTCTTTTTTCCGTCGATTAGTGTCATATTGTTAATGTGTTTTATCTGCGTCTGCCCATTCCTTGCATCATACCCATAAGACGGCGTCCGCCTCCGCCAGAGAGCATTTTCATCATTTTGCGGGTTTCTTCAAATTGTTTCAAAAGGCGGTTTACCACTGCTACGTCGGTGCCCGAACCGTCGGCAATGCGGCGGCGGCGCGAACCGTTGATAACATCTGGATGTTCGCGTTCAAACGGGGTCATCGATTTGATAATAGCCTCAATCTCTTTGAATGCGTCGTCGCTGATGTCTAAGTTTTTGATAGCCTTGCCTACGCCCGGAATCATCGAGGCTAAGTCTTTGAGGCTACCCATCTTTTTGATTTGCTGTATTTGGTCGAGAAAATCGTTGAAGTTAAACTGGTCTTTGCGGATTTTAGCTTGCAGTTTGGCTGCCTCTTCGGCGTCGTATTGTTGTTGCAAACGTTCTGCCAACGAAACGATGTCGCCCATGCCGAGGATACGGTCGGCCATACGGGCAGGGTAGAAAATATCAAGAGCGTCGATTTTTTCGCCCGATGATACAAATTTGATTGGCTTGTCTACTGTGTAGCGAATCGAAAGAGCAGCACCACCACGAGTGTCGCCGTCTAATTTGGTGAGCACCACGCCATCGAAATTGAGTCGGTCGTTGAATGCCTTGGCTGTGTTAACCGCATCTTGACCGGTCATTGAGTCTACTACAAAAAGTATTTCGGTGGGCTTGGTTTCGTTTTTGATATTGGTGATTTCGGTCATCATCTCCTCGTCAACTGCCAAACGACCGGCGGTATCTATAATTACCACATCGTTGCCGTTTTGCTTAGCCTGTTTGATGGCTTCGCGGGCAATTTTTACGGGATTCTTTTCTCCGTCTTCGGTGTAAACCGGCACGTCGATTTGTGCGGCAAGCACTTTCAACTGATCTATAGCGGCAGGACGGTAAACGTCGCCTGCTACGAGCAACGGTTTTTTGCCTTTTTTGCTCTTTACAAAGTTGGCAAATTTTCCCGAGAAAGTGGTTTTACCAGAACCTTGCAAACCGGCAATAAGGATAATTGCGGGGTCGGCTTTGAGGTTAACTTCGGTTTCGGTAGTACCCATAAGGGTGATAAGTTCGTCGTGAACGATCTTGATCATCAACTGAGTAGGGTTCAACTGACCCTGAACTTCAGAACCGAGGGCTTTTTCCTTTACCTTGTTGGTAAAGTCTTTAACGATGTTGTAGTTAACGTCGGCATCGAGCAACGCGCGGCGCACATCTTTAAGGGCGTCCACCACGTTGATTTCGGTGAGTTTGCCGTCGCCTTTTATCTTTTTAAACGACTGTTCAAGTTTTTCGGATAGACTTTCAAACATTTATAATATTCTATTAAGTTGTAATTCAATAATTTAGTATATATCTGTATGTTTTTACGATTTTTGCAAATTTAGTAATAATAATAATAGGTGCAAATTTTTTTAAGTATAAAAAAATCCCGATTTCGAGCGTTGTCGAAACCGGGAAGAGAATTGTTAGGTTAGTGGTGTGGTTAAAACTTCATTTCCACTGTTACTGGTTCTATTTCGGTTTCTTGACCTGTTATTGGGTCGGGACCGAATTTGATGGAAATGGTGATGTTGTATGTCCCGTTTTTTTCAGGCAATTTGTCGAATCTGATATAGTTAGATTCGCTGGGCATTATAATTGGGTTTGTTTTTATCTCATTTACGTTATAATACTGTGAATCATGTAAAAGAAGGTTGCCATTTCGTCCTTTGTAGAGGGGTACACCATTTTCGTCTGTGTCGTGTATAAAAGCGTAAATATTATTACCATAGTCTACAAAAGTACATAGGTCGTTAATATTACTATTTGCAGGATGGTTGGCATCAAACTCTTTGTCGGATGTGATGTCTACTGATATGAGTGGCATTACCGAAATCCATTCAATTTCGGAAAGATTGTGCCATTTATTATAAACAGTATCACCATAATACTTTGCATAATCAATATAGCGGTTGTATTCCGTTTTGTTTGTAGTTTGGTAGTTGTATATCTGTGAGGCTAAATCGAAGTTGTCACGAGCGTAGTCGCCATAACTTCGACTCCAATTTAACAATATTATGTTGTTTTCTATTTCTGACGTGGTCGCTAACATTTTTCCGGGAACATAGTAGTTGTCTACAATGTTGTTTGTTTCAATTGTAGAAAAAGTGTCTGACAGCTCCTTGTCGCTACATGAGTTAAACGCAGTAATTATTAGTCCTGCAAAAATGGCTTGACGTACAAGCCTCTGATCTCTTTTTGTCATAACTGTTTGCTTTAAAGATTAATATTAAGATTAACGATTTGGCTTTATATCTGTTGCTATTTCGAGATTGTATTGGTAGTTTAAATCTACATTGTTGTAATATATACCGAAAGACCCATCGTCTTTTTTTATATATCGATTATTTGCGTTGAAAACATCTTTGCAGTAGTATCCGTTATACTTTGTTCCCCATCCCCAATTGATGTGTAGATATTTGTAAGAATATGTATTCGATTGGGTATCGTATTCGTAGTGGGTTGTCGTATTGTTGTTGTCATCAACATCTATTACTATGTACGTTAATTTAGCGTTGATGCTTTCTGTTTGTTCTATATAACCGTCAACAATCCATGCGTGTCCACTTTTTTTGTGTTTTTTCCTATAACCATCCATGTATACTGGGCATCCTTTGTTGAGTGAACTTGTTACATTTTCATATTTATAGTCGTAGAAGTACGGGGGTACGGAATAATTTAAGCTTCTTAGATAATTCAACGCATTATGACTATCGGCTCTTCCTACTTTATCTCCATCTTCGTTTATTAAATATTTGACTTTTACGCCTGTACTAACATGACTCATAAAAAAGGTTAAATCATCATGATCCGCAGCATTTAGCTTTTCATCAATATTATCCCAGTATAATATTTTGTTATTTAAAGAACGAGGATATTGCCAATATTTCATAAGTTGAGCTGTTGCAATAGGAACACAACCGGCTGGATATTCCGAATCATGTGCTTGAATGTTGAATGGCCATTCTTGATACCATTCTGTTTTCAACATCGGTTTTACTTCGGCTGTAGTTCTAAGGGTTACAGTTTTTTGGCTCATATTTGTTAATAGAATTTTCTCGTGATATTTTTTTGTATGGATACCTTTATGTAAAGTTGTATCGTCTTGAATACCGAGTTTCTGGTAGATTGATTCGGTTAGAGAATCTTTTTGTTCTTCTGCAATCTCTATACATTCCGCTACGTATTCTTTGGCAAGATTGAGAAATATATCTGTTACTGGGTTGACGTTTGTTGTGTCAAATATGATAGTACCCTTGTCGGAGTAAGCCAATACTTGCTGTGGTACTCTTAAATCGGCGGATATAATAGCGAATCCGTTGTCGTTTGGTGCATTAAATACATAGAATGCTGTGTCATTTTCTACTTGTGCCGACTTATTAATACCACACGAAACATTCTTTTTGATACAGTATGATTTCGTCATTAGATTGCTCGCGTTATTATATCCCAAAAGTTGCATAGCTACATCTTGGGCGGCTTCACTACTGATTTTTGGTGTTTTGTTAATAAGTTGTGTTACAAGTTGATACTCTTCTGGAGATAGGGTTATTGTTGTCTCGCTTTGAGCGTTTTCAACATTGTTATCAATTTCTACCGCTTCTTGTAGCGGTTCGCTACATGCGGCAAGTATTAACGCCGCTGTTGTAGCATAAAATAATTGTCTTTTCATGATATTAAATCTATAAATTAAATTAATGTAGTTAAATTATTGTAATGTAAGTAATTATCTATGACTTGAATTTCTGTTGCTCCTATTTGATGTTCCTGTATGAGGGTTATAATTTTTGTTACTTTGATTATTATTTGATGAGCGGGCATTGTGGCTCGAACCAGAATGAGCAGATGTGCCTTGGTTGCTCTTTTCGTTGCTCTGTTGATTATTATTATAATAATCGTCTAATGTACGTGTAGGTTCTTGAATGAACGGATATTTGCGTAA
>JAGCDD010000255.1 GCA_017651345.1 Bacteroidales bacterium
ATATAATAAAGGTAAATAGGAATAGATTTTTCATTTCATTAGTAGTTTTATTTCCCAAAAATAAAGGTTTGATTTTTGAAAACAAAATTTTATGGGTAAAAAAAACCATATTCTAAAAAGTCTACGGTGGAAAATTATAAATAACAAAATCTATTCTTTGTATTTATCTGCTACATCCTTAGCCACGGTTTCGATGGCTTTGGTGATGTCGTCGTTGATGGTGCCTTGCGAAAGCGGGGTGAGGATGTCGTCTTTGTGAGCGTTTTCGAGAGTGTCGATAAAGTCTGCCTCAAAGTCTTTGATTTTGTTCAAAGGAACATCCTTCATAAGGTTGTGAGTACCGCAGTAGAGTATAGCAATCTGCTGCTCAACGCGATACGGATGGTACTGCGGCTGTTTGAGGATTTCCACATTGCGGCGGCCTTTTTCGAGAACCGCAACAGTGGCGGCGTCGAGGTCGGAACCGAATTTTGAGAATGCCTCCAACTCGCGGAACTGTGCCTGGTCGAGTTTCAAAGTACCGGCAACCTTTTTCATTGCCTTTATCTGGGCGTTACCACCTACACGCGATACCGAGATACCTACGTTGATGGCGGGACGTACACCTGCGTTGAACAGGTTGGTCTCCAAGAATATCTGACCGTCGGTGATAGAAATCACATTGGTAGGAATGTACGCCGAAACGTCGCCTGCCTGGGTCTCGATAATGGGGAGAGCCGTGAGAGAACCGCCGCCTTTTACCAAGTGCTTGATAGATGGCGGAATATCGTTCATCTGGCGAGCCACCTCGTCGTTGTTGATAATCTTGGCTGCACGTTCAAGAAGACGTGAGTGCAGATAGAACACATCGCCCGGATAAGCCTCACGTCCCGGCGGACGACGGAGAAGCAACGACACTTCGCGGTACGACACAGCCTGTTTGCTAAGGTCGTCGTAAACAATCAAAGCCGGACGACCGGTGTCGCGGAAATATTCGCCGATGGCAGCACCTGCGTAAGGAGCGTAGTATTGCAACGCTGCGGGTTGCGACGCTGTTGCCGACACAATAACGGTGTAGGGCATCGCACCTTTTTCTTCGAGAGTCTTGGCGATATTGGCAACGGTGCTACCCTTCTGACCTATGGCCACATAGATACAATAAACGGGTTCGCCCTTGTCGTAAAATTCTTTCTGATTGATGATGGTGTCGATAGCAATCGCCGACTTACCTGTCTGACGGTCGCCGATGATCAACTCGCGCTGACCACGACCGATAGGAATCATAGCGTCGATAGCCTTCAATCCTGTTTGAAGCGGTTCTTTTACAGGCTGTCGGTAGATAACGCTCGGGGCCTTGCGTTCCAAAGGCATATTGTATCGTTCGCCGGGAATATCGCCCTTGCCGTCGAGAGGCTCGCCGAGGGTGTTGATAACCCTTCCGAGGAGACCTTCGCCCACGTCGATAGAAGCGATTTTGCCAGTGCGCTTAACAGTAGAGCCTTCGTGAATGCCGTCTGACGAACCCAAAAGCACCGCGCCCACGTTGTCCTCTTCGAGGTTGAGCACAATACCTTTTACGCCGTTGTCAAACTCGATCATCTCGCTCGCCTGAACGTTCGACAAACCATATATAAGTGCCGTTCCGTCGGCCACTTGCAACACGCTGCCCACTTCTTGCAGTTCCACATCATTGCTGATGCCTTGCAGTTGGCGTTTTAGTATTTCGGAAACTTCACCTGGTTTTATAGAAGCCATAAGTATGTGAATTTATTTATTATTAATCAATTTATCTTTAAATACAGAGAGTTGTGTTTTTACACTTGCGTCGTAACGCTTATCGTCGATACCGATGATAATGCCTCCGATTATGCTCTCGTCGGTTTCGGTAGATAGTTGCACCTTGCATCCGGGGTTAGCCTTCAAAACCATCTCCTCGATAGAAGCCGACAATGATGCTGGCGGGGCAACGGCTGTGGTGATGCTCACCTTCTTGATATTATTGTGGCTGCTGTAATATCCGCCATAATTTAAACATATCATTTTTAGGTAGTTTTCGCGTTTGTTTTGAACCAAAAGTTTAAAAAACTCCATCGTGAGCGGATCTACCTTAGATTTGAACATATCGCCAAAAGCCGTCATTTTGGCATCGCCCGAAAGCACGGGACTTTCGAGCAGGAGTTTAAACTCGGGCACAGAGTTGATGCAGGCGAGCAGGCTGTCCATATCAGACTTTACCGCCTCGGTGCTTCCTTTTTGTACCGCAGTTTGAAACAATGCTTTTGCGTATCTTACCGATATTTTGCTGTCGTTCATTATTCAAAAAGATTAGTTTAGCGAAATGTCCGCTACGAGTTTTTTCATAAAGTCGCCTTGCTTGGTTTCGTTGCTGAGTTCGCGGCGGAGAATTTTTTCGGCAATTTCAACCGAAAGTTGTCCCACCTTTTCAGAAAGTTCGGCCATAGCCGCGTCTTTTTCGGCTTGAATTTCCAAACGAGCGGCGGCAATAATCTTATCAGCCTCAATTTTGGCGGCGTCTTGTGCCTCTGCCACAATCTTGTCTTTGGTGGCTTTGGCATCGCGGAGCATCTCCTCACGCTCGGCACGCGCCTGACGCATTATCTTTTCGTTTTCGGCGGTGAGTTGCTCCATCTGCTCTTTGGCAGCCTTGGCAGAGTCGAGTTGCTTTGCAATAGACTCCTCGCGCTCCTTAATCATTTTAAGCACAGGCTTCCACGCAAACTTTTTAAGAATAAAAAGCAGAATGGCAAACGACAGTACCATCCAAAAGAGCAATCCGAAATCCGGTGTAACTAAATTCATAGTCTATAATGTTTTAATAATAATCATTAAAAAATATTCCGCCCTTTGCCAACCGCATCGCGGCGGAATATCAAGTTTTTAATCTTCGCGTGCTGTTAAGCAAGGATAACGAGCAGACAGCAAACTACTGCGAAGAACGCAACACCTTCGACCAAGGCAGCGGCGATAATCATATTGCTACGGATGTCGCCAACAGATTCGGGCTGACGTGCAATAGCGTCCATAGCCTGTGCGCCGATTTTGCCGATACCGATGCCGGCTCCGATAACACCTAAGCCTGCACCAATGCCGGCTCCGAATTTTGCCATATAGCCGAGTGCTACGGCAGGGTCTTGAATTGCGTCGAGCAATGCGCTCAAAATTGTCATAAGTGTCATATTGTCTGTATTTAAATTAAAAGTTCAAATTATATTACTAAATATCTAATGTTCAATAATTAAGCCGCAGGAACTTTTTCGGGTTCGTGCTCTTCTGCCACAGCCATTCCAAAATAAATTGCCGAAAGCAGGGTGAAAACGTATGCCTGAATAAATGCCACAAGCAATTCCAAGCACGACATAAATATGGTGAATACCAACGCTCCCGCGCCAACAGCATACGATCCAAAGAGGAATATCAGCGAGTAGAAACTGAGGGCGATAATGTGTCCGGCTGTGATGTTGGCAAACAAACGAACCATAAGCACCACAGGCTTGATAAACATACCTGCAAGCTCAACGGCGGGAATAATCGGCGGAACTTTCAACCATAGCGGAACGGTCTTAGGCCAAAAAATATCCTGCCAATACTCGCGTTTGCCGCTGAATGTAGTAATCAAAAATACAAAGCAAGCAAGCACACAGGTGATTGCGATATTACCAGTGAGGTTTGCGCCGCCCGGGAAGATAGGAATCAATCCCAAAAGGTTGTTGATAAAGATAAAGAAGAACACCGTCATAAGGAACGGCATATAGCGGTCGGCGTGTTTTTTGCCGATGGATGCGATGGCAATGTCGTCGCGGATAAAGAGCACAAGCGGCTCCACAAGGTTGTAGAATCCGTGTGGTGCCTTGCCCACGTTTTTGCGGTAGTTGCGAGCCATACCTATAAATATTATGCAGAGCAACACCATACTAAAAAGCATTGCAAACACATTCTTGGTAATGGAAAAATCCCACGGGCGAACCTCCTCGCCATTGATCATCTCCACAATCTTGCCTTTGTACTGCTCTGATTCGCTGATGCGGAATCCTTCGTACTCGGCGTGTCCGTGATGAAAATTTGACGACGAAAAGAAATGGAATCCCGATTTTTCGCTGTATAAGATACACGGCAGCGGCACGGAGATATGCGTGTCGTTGATAGTGGTGATGTGCCATTCGTAAGCGTCGCCGATATGGTTCATAATAAACGGACCAGGTTGGAAACCGTTACCTTCCTCGGATTCTTGCGCCGAAAGTGGCATTGCCGCAAAAAATATAAGCAGAATTAATACCGCTCTTTTTAATAAATCCATAATTAACAGCAGTTTACCGTTATGTTTAAACAATTCATTAACTAATCCCTAAGTTACGGAATATTTTTTAACACTGAACTCTTTTTTTGAGTTTTTTTATTAAAAAAAACTTAATTTATTTTTAAACTACGGATTTTCAGTTAGTTGGATTGCGATTTTTTTTGCAATTCTTCTGCTTTGCGTTTTTGTTCGAGATAATTGGCGAGCGATTCGGGAGTGGTTTTCCAACGCTCGTGAAACCACACCCACTGATCGGGGTTATTATATATAATGTGCGACATTGCGTCGTTTTGCGCCTGAGTGTTGGCAATAATGTCGTAACGTCCCTCCGAATCGTAAATAGGCGGAATTTCGGGTTGTATTAAAAAGGTGTAAGTGTTGTCGGCATTGCGGAGGGTGCACATAGGCACAACGGCGGCACCTGTTTCGGCAGCAAGACGCGAGCAACCTATCGGAGTGTATGCGCTACTGCCCATAAAATCAACAAATTCGCCACGAATGTGCATACTATCTTGGTCGGTCATAATAATAAGGCACTCACCATTGCGGAGGAGTTCCACAAGTTGCTCGTAGCAGCGATGACGGGTAATATTGCGCATTCCACGGGTTTCGCGGAGCATAATCATAAACTTGTTGAGGGCGGGATTTTTGATTGCGCTGCTCACACCTGCGCTCTTGTAGCCGAGTTGCGGAGGCATAAAAGCCGAAAATTCCCATCCCGGAGTGTGAGTTACCAAGCAGAGAACGCCCTTGCCACGGTTGTAGGCACGACGAAGATGCTCCTCCCCTTTTACGGTAAAATACTTGCTAAAAAATTTCCAATTGCGCTTAAAACCCCAAAGGGCATAGTCAGTAAAGGTTAAAGTAAGGGTTTGAAACACCCTGAGTCCCAACTGCTTATATTGGTCTTTGTAACGTTCAGGACCAAACACCCGCATAAAATTATCGTTCATAATGGCGGCTGTTTTTTTGCACATCAGATAGATATACTTGCACGCCCACTTGTGCCACGCAAGCAGTATACGACGCGACATAAGAGGACCCATCTTAAAAATCGAGTACACCATTATATATAGTATACGATTTCGCACAGGGCGTATAACCTTTCTTTTAAACCAAGTGGCCATTAATTTTGATGTTTGCGGCGCAAAGATAAAGAGTTTTTTTAGTATCGAGTAATAAGATATGATTGAATTATTAAATAAGTGCAATAATTTCGATAAGCGTCCAAATCTCGAAAAAAATTTGGGATTTGGACGGAGATTGATTATATTTGCCAAATACTAAAATAACAAAAATATGAAAAAGAGACTAATTTATTTGCTAATACTCATAGTTTTAGCAGGCTGCACCACCAATCCGAAAAGTTTTCCCTACGAGGTTTTCCCCGACAGCGTTACGGTAGCGCCGTCAAAAGTGGTAGACTTGGCTAAACATAACGTGCTGATGGGTTGGGGGTTCATAAAATACAAAGGATGGCTTATTTTTCGAGAGCCAAAAATCACACACCACTGCATCAAAGCCGTATCTGAGGACTTTACAAAGACATTGGAGGGGGTAAATATGGGCAACGGACCGTGCGAAATATCACAGTCAATACAACCCTTCATCTACCACGACAGCCTGTTTGTCCACGACCCCAACCTACGAAAAATACTCCACCTCGACATAGTGAACGACAGCATCATTGTAAGTCCGTATAAGACACTTAGTCCAACTTTTGTGAGTATTGTAATGCCTATTGCAGAAGACCGCTTTTTATCAGCCTATGTAATCGATTCGGCATTGGTGAGCATCGCAGACCTCAACGACAGCGTTTATTTCCGTCAGCCATATCCACACGACGAAACACTACAAAATATGGAAAGTTTCACTCAGAACGCAGAGTATGTCAACACAAAATTTACAATTTCGCCATCAAAAGACAAAATTGCATACGGTTGTAATGAGACAGGCGCATACGGATTTGGAAGGATAGTTACACGAGATTCGCTTCATTTCGACAAATTAATCCAGTACTATTCCATCAAAAACTACCATATGGTAGAACCATACTTGATACCCGACAGCACACACATACAGAATGTTACCTATGCCACCTCGTCAGACAAATATGTGTTTTTCCTACATCACGGCGGACCAAGGTGGGAAATATTTAAAATGATTGAATCGCACCGTATTTTGGTCTACACTTGGGACGGCGAGCCATACAAGATACTCACATTCAAAGAGAATCCAAATTTATTCCAAATAAACTACGACCCTGAGCGCAATATTCTCTACGGCATAGCCCTCAATCCCGAAAGTCAATATGTAGAGATTGAATTGGATGGGGTGCTATAAAATTAGTAAAAAGCTACATTATGAAGACATTTCTCACTATCTTAACAACAGTAATATTATTACCCCTCAACGCATTGGCACAAAAAGAAGACCGTGTGTGGGTGTTTGCCGAAAGCAAAATAGACTTCAACACCAATCCGCCAACGGTTACACAATGCGGCACAAGCTACTCCACAGCCGACAATATCACCTCGGTAGCCGACCGAAACGGAAACCTCGTATATTGGCTCAATGCCACAAGCCTTTACAACAGTCAAGACGAAGTAATCTTCACTATGCCGGAAGCAAACGAATATGATTTATATTATTATGGTCTGTCGATTGTGCCATTTCCGGGCAAAGAAAACGTCTATATGTTTGTATATCCTGTAAGAGATCGATATAAAATCACCATTTCGCTTGTCGACGGGTCGCAAGATTTGCTGCATCCCACTATTACAGAGCGATATGCTGAATATCCATTTTATCCTGACGGGCCCGACGGTGTATTGTTTTTCGTTCAGAAATTTGGCAGCAGAGATTATTGGATGCTACACATCCATAGCGGCGTAATACGAGTATTTGAAATCACAAAAGACGGTATCACCGACACTGACAGAGACTACGTACTACCAACACAAAACGACAAGATAATTAACGTATTCGGTTGCGAAATGACACCCGACCGCAGCAAGATTCTCACCAACGGAGATATATCCGACCCGATGTGTTTTATCGACATAGACAACAAAACAGGCAAAATAAAAAGCGCCAATTTTCTATCGGAGATCTCGCTTACTTCATACGCTTTTGCTCCCGACAACAAATATTTGTATTTCTCCACTTGGGCGGCTAAAAAGAGTGGACTATATCGCATATCAATCGAAACGCTATCAACAATAACCGACAACGACAAATTAGAAGAAAAAGGAGAATTTATAAGCGATGTAGACTTCAACATAGACGACATGAAATACCTGACCGACCGTGAATTATACTTCGTAAACGAAGATGATGGCGGATGGCTTGGAAAGGTAGAATATACCGCTTCGGAACATCCTGTAATAACTCCCAAGGCGATAAAATTAGCCAAAAACATTAAAGATCACGATGTTATAAATCTGCTCTCACTTCCAAAAACATACTGCTATCCATTCGGTTTTACCTACGACATAGCTTGCGGCGGCGAGGTGCAATTTGGCTACAATCAAGATAACGATTACGAATCGCTCGTTTGGGATTTTGGCGACGGACAAACCGACAACAATCCTCAACCTCTGCATACTTACAAATCAAACGGTAGTTACACCGTTACCCTCACCGTTCACTATCCCGATCAAACAGAAGAAGTGATCAAAAAAGATATCCACGTCAACACCATAATGAAGAAACCAACTATCATTTTCGAGTAGAATTATGACAAAAACATTTTTATAATAATCACCTGTATTTTACTAAATTACAATTATACACACCAAAATTCACAAAAGTATACACCCCGAAACCACCCTCAGAAAGTACTAAAAAGCGGATTTTAGGTTAAGTATCTAATAACAAGAACGATACGATTTACAATTGTAAATTATAAATGATAAATAAAAATCGTACTTTACATTAAGTAAAGAATTAATCCGAAACAGCCATTTCGGAAATGGCTGTTTCGCAACTGAACATAGTTTGTAAAATTTCTGTAAAATTCCTTTACACCACTGTAAAAAAATTTTACACTTTTACAATTCAACTATTATCATAACAACCTACCAATCAAGCAACAACCCCCTTTGGCACAATCGGTGTTAGTTTTTTAGTGTAATGTTAAAAAGATTAAAATGAAAGCACTAAAAATATCATCGGTTTTAATAATTGCAGCGGCTACGGCGCAGGCTCAGCAAACAATGAATCTGCACGACTGTTTGCAATATGCCATGGAAAACTCCACAAAAATTGCCGCCGCAAACGAAGAGGTGAACATAACCAAAATAGATTCGCGCGACGGTTGGCTAAAAGCATTCACCCCTTCGGTAAATGCTTACGCTCAGGCGCAGTGGTCGAGCGGAAAAACAAACGACCCCGAAACCAATATGTACAAAGAACTGAAAATGTTTCAAGAATATTTTCAAGTGAGCGGCAACATGGTGCTGTTTGATGGTTTTAGTGCAGTTAACCAAATTAAAATCAACAAAATAGCATCACTCACAGGCAAAGAAAAATGTCAGATTACCTCCGACAATGTTTGCTTAGAAACCGTTAAGGCATATTACAACTACACATATTACAGCAAAATGAGCGCAATTGCCGAAAAAGAGTTGCAAAATGCATCTCTTTCGCTCCAAAAGGCTCGCCGGGAATACGAACTTGGCAACAAAAGCAATCAAGATGTACTGGAAAAAGAGGTGTTTGAGGCACAGGCTCAATACACTTTTGCTGATTACAACGCTCAAAAAAATAACGCTTTAATGACTTTAAAAGCGGCAATGTTTTTCCCTGCCGAAGATAATCTATTGATCGACACTACTATAAATCAAGCCGTTGAAACCGAACAATTAGACGATATTGCTCAAACAGCCACTTTTGCGGTAGACCATAATAGCAACATAGTTTTGGCAAAAAACTCAATGGATATTAAGCACATAGAACTAAAAACCGCTCGTTGGCAGTTTCTTCCGCATGTAGAGATGACGGCAGGTTGGAACACAACATACGCGGTGCTTCTCGACAATAGAAATTTTTATCCTCCGTTTAGCGACCAATTTAAAAACAACGCCGGGAAATACATCGGCATTAACGCAAGTATACCTATTTACAATCGTTTAGGCAAATTTTCTAACCTTTCGCGCAAAAAATCTAATTACAAAATTGCTTCATACGAATACGAAGAACGTCGCCGCGAAATCGAAAACGCTGTTTATTCGGCTTACGACGATGCTTCTTCTGCCGAAATATCACTTACAGCAGCACAAAAAGCGGCAGAACTAAACCAAAAATACTATCTTGCTGCACAAAGAAAATTCGAAATGGGAGTTATCTCTTACATTGATTTCAACGAAACATTCAACAAGTATCTTGAATCACAAGCCAAATACTACAACGCACTTTTCAACTATCGGTTGAAAAACGCTGTGGTTGAATACTATAAAGGAAAACCTTACGTGGAACAATTTTAAACTATAACTAATATGGACATTGTAATCGAACAAAAAAAAGGCATAAAAAAATACTTCCAAAAAAAATACATTTGGTATTGGATAGGCGGAGCGGTCGCGCTTTTGCTCATCTACCTGCTAATCACCACCGACAGCAATTCGGTTTCGGTTAAGAGCGAAAACTTCAACATAGCCGAGGTTAAAGAGAGCGAGTTTAACGACTATATCCGTCAGAGCGGTCAGGTGCTACCAATGAACACTGTGCAAATCAGTCCTTTGGAAGGCGGAATCGTTGAGGAGATTGTCAACGAGGAAGGCTCAACGCTCAAAGCCGGCGATGTGATTGTACGCCTATCTAACCAACAGTTAGATATGGAAATTCTCCACTCCGAAGCCGACCTTGCCGAAAAGGAGAATCATCTTCGCAACACAATGATTGATATGGAAAAACAGAAGTTAGACCTTGAACAAAACCGTCTTACCTACACCCGCAACCTTAACCGCGCCCGCCGCGACTACGAGCAGAAAAAGAAACTCTACGCCGAAAACCTCTGCTCAAAAGAGGAGTTTATTCAATCAGAAGAAGATTTCACACTTGCCAAACAGCAGTTGGAACTCAACCAAAACCGCGCTAAACAAGACAGCCTCTACCGAAGCGTGCAAATCAAAAACCTTCAAGAAAGTCTCGCAAGTATGCGCAAAAATATGGAAATGATTACCCGACGCAAAGAAAACCTCAATATCAAAGCCCCTATCGACGGCGAACTCGGTCTGTTAGACGCAGTTAAAGGTCAATACATACGCGTTGGCGACAAAATAGCGCAAATCAACAACCTCGAAAGTTACAAAATCGAAGTCCTCATCGACGAGCATTACATCGACCGCGTTACCTCAGGACTTGACGCCACTTTTGAAAAGAGCAACGAAACCTATTCGGCACAAATCCGCAAGATATATCCCGAAGTGCGCAACGGCAAGTTCCGCGCCGACCTCAAATTCACCGGCGAAGAACCCGACAACATCCGCACAGGTCAGACCTACTATCTCAACATACAACTTGGAAGTCCCACCAACGCAATCATCATTCCCAAAGGCACTTTCTACCAGCACACAGGCGGACAATGGATTTACGTGGTAGACGAAGGCGGAAAATACGCCGTAAAACGCTCCATCCGCATAGGCCGTCAAAACCCAAAGTTCTACGAAATTCTTGAAGGTCTCGAACCCGGCGAAAAAGTAATTATCTCGGGCTACGAAAACTTTGGCGACAGCGAAAAAGTAGAATTCAACTAAAAGATAAATATTCAACTAAAACATTACTAATATGAAAATCGTATTACGCAACCTAATCAGCACCATTCGCAACTTCAAGGCGGCGTGGATAATGAACTTTGCCGGCATCACCGCCGCGCTCACCGCCCTGATGTTTGTAGGAATGCAGATTTCTTACGAAAGAAGTTTCGACACCTATCACCAAAACTCCGACAGGATATTCGTCATCAAGCAAGGCGATGAACAACCGTGGGACTTAATTCTGCAACGTCAGGACATCGAAGTAATCGGAAACCTTACGCCAAAAATCGAAGCCTATTCTGCAAAATTAGACTTTGTTGACAAATACTATGTTGAAACAGAGGACAATAAGGGTGAAAAACACGGCTTTAACGAGTTTGTTGTAGGCATTGATTCAGGATATGTAAAAATGTTTGACTTTGACCTCATCTGCGGCGATCCAAAAAGTCTCAACGAAAAAGGACACCTTCTTATCAGCGAGTCAATCGCTATGAGAATGTTCGGCACTACCGACGTTTTGGGCAAAAACATAACAATCGACGGCATTTGGTGCGGCGAACCCACAAACCAGATAACAGGCGTTTACAAAGATTTCCCCGCCAACACACAAACACAAAACGCCATTTATTACTCGCTCGACGAAACCGCCAAACACGAAAACTACGGACGAAACTTTCTCGGATGGGCAATGCTCTCTTCCCCCGACGACCGCGAATATGTTGAGCAACTTATCAACCAAAGCGTAGAATCCATAAAAACATTAGGTCCTTTTAGACTTGAACCTATACACGACTCGTATTACGCTAACGAAAACAATGCAGGATTTTTGAAAAGCGGAAGTTCCCAGACTACCACAATGCTGTCGATAATAGCATTAATAGTGCTGTTGATTTCGGCAATAAACCAGACCAACTTCAACATTGCGCTCATTCCAATGCGAATCAAGAGCATCAACACACAAAAAGTTCTCGGCGGCGACGTCAGCCTGCTGAGTATGCAACTCTTTGCCGAAAACATCATTATCTGCTTAATCTCTTGGCTTACAGCGTTGTTGATGGTAACAATTTTGAAAAACACTTGGCTCACATCGTTTATTGTTTCCGACGACTTGTCAGTTTCGGACAATTTTGGAGTATGCCTTTTGGTAGGATTAATAGCGCTGATAATCAACGCCATATCAAACATATACCCAACTTATAAACTCACATCGGCAAATCCGGCAATAGTGTTAAAAGGTTCATACGGACGCTCACAGTCGGGACGAAAACTCCGAAACGGACTTATGGTGTTCCAATATCTGGCTGCAATATGTTTCATTTCGATAGCGGTATCTATTTGGATGCAACTAAAATATATGGAGAACGCCAACTATATCCTCAAAGACAATCAGATAGCCATTTTCCATATAAATGAGAATTTCGGAAAAAAATTCGACTTGGTAGATGAAAAACTAAAAACCAACAGCGCGATAGAGCACGTGGCGTGCTCGCAAACAATCTTTGGAGGAAGCGATTCGTACAACACAATGCGCTTCCTCAAAGACGGCGACACCCTCCATTATTACAGCATATATTGCACGAGAGAGATGTTAGACGTGTTTGGTATACCGCTTACGGCAGGAGACGGATTCCAAAATCGCCCCAACAGCGAAATTGATGTTGAAAACAACTGGAAAAACGACTGCATCATTACCGACAACCTTGGCAGAGGCATCGAATATTTAGGCGACACATTGTTAGGCGCGGTAAAAGGCATTGTGGGCGGCAACATCAAGATAACATCGTACAGAACAAACGACCTTCCGATTGCATTCGTACTCGACCGTGCCGACGACCTCAGTTATTGCTACGTAAAAATAGCCAAAGGCAGCAACGTAAAAGACGCTATCAAGCACATAACCAACGTGGTAAACGAAATCTCACCCGAAATGCCATTGGATATAATGTTCTACGACAAAGTGTTCGACAATCTTTACAAAAAAGAGATCAACACATCAGCCACAACGGTGTTTATGGCGATATTGGCGGTGCTTATTTCGCTAATCGGAGTAGTAGGAATGGTAACATTCGACACTGAGTTCCAACGCAACGAAATATCTGTACGCCGCACCTTTGGCGCCACCACCGAGGATATTTTCAAGCGCATCAACATCAAGTACATCATAATCATAGCGATAGGATTTGTGCTGAGTATGCCCATAACGTACTATATTACAGGACTGTGGCAAGAAAACTTCATAGAAAAAGTCTCGCTGCCGTGGTGGGCATCATTGCTGATACTATTATTGCTAACATTGGTAACAGTAATAATAGTCACCTTCCAATCCGCCAAAGTCGTCTATTCCAACCCCATAGAAGGTCTCAAAAAAGAATAGCCTCCGCAACCCCGAATCTTATTATAAATTGTCCCCCGCGCCGTGGTAATAATAGTTTTTTCATTACCCGGCGCGGAATTTTTTTGTGGATTATAGTTTTGCGTAAAAAAAAGAATGATCTATATTTGCGGTATGAAACAAAATAAGTCTCTTCACTGAAAAACGAATAGGATGTCCGTTCAGGCGGATACCATCCGCTACAAACACAAGCAATTATGCCCACAGAACCTTTTGAATGGCAAGAGCCCGGAGCGTGGAGAAAACCCTGCATAGTACACGTTACAATGGTATCAAAAGACCGGCGTCCTTTGTTTGGCGAACTATGTCATAGCGGCACCAAGGCATACATAAAACGGACGCCGCTTGGCGAAATGCACATAAGCCTTCAAAAAAAAATGATCGAAATGAATCCCGAAATCAAAATACTTGCCGACAAGGTGATGCCCGACCATTACCATATTGTCCTTCAAGTAACACGTACTATGAAACGAAGTATCAAAGAGGTAGTACGCGGGTTGATGCAGGGCTGCAAAGCCGAGGCACGAAAAATGGGCATAACCGAAAACATATACGATGCTCCTCCTTTTTTCCGCACACTTTGCCACAAAGGACAGTTGGATGCTATGATAAAGTATGTGAAGGCTAATGCAACGCGTGCTTGGCTACGCAAACAGAATCCCGACCTTTTCCGTCTGCGCCGTCAAACAGAAATTATAGGACTGTCATTTACATCATTAGGCAACCATTTCCTTCTCGATTGGCCAGACCGTCAATTTATAGAAGTGTCGCGCCATTCCACCGACGAACAAGTTAGCGTCATATTGCAAAACGCCGTAGCATTAGCACGTTATGGAATAGTAACATACACCGCTGCCGTCAGCAAAGGAGAACAATTAATAGCCCGCACTATAAGAGAACAAGATTTTCCTTTGGTTGTATTGCTTAATGATGGATTCCCAAAAGAAGGTTCGCCACACGAAAAATACTATAAACCCGGAGGCGTATATTTTGAAGCGTGTTCCAATGGCAAACTGCTACTTTTAGAACCCACAGAACAGACATTTATTTTCGAATCAGTAAAACAAGCGACTGAGACCACTCTATGCAAAAAAGCAGAATCAAAGCATATGAGGTATACGCCTTTACCTGTTTCATCTCTTCGTTATAGATTTGTGGCACTCAATGAAATAGGGAAGATGATATGCGGGCGGATGGTATCCGCCACGAACTGACATTCTCAGCATTTTTTTTGTTATGCACATAAAAAAATGATCTATATTTGCAGTGTAAAACAAAATGTAGAAATGAAACCATTATCTCAAACTGACCAAGTAATCAAGGCTTTACAAGATGAAGGAGGGTATGCAACATTCAAGCGTTTGAATGAAATCCTCGACTTCTCTACTTGGGCGACCAAAACACCCGAAGCAAGTGTACGCCGCATTGTGCAAAATAGCGACAAAATATTCCGTATCCAACCCGGACTTTGGGCATTGGAAGAAATGCGTGATGAAGTATTGATGAAATTTGAACTAAAAAAAGGCGACCATAAAAGTGAAGAATTATTCACTCACGGCTACTACCAAGGACTCCTTGTTGAAATCGGCAAATATCGCCATTTCCGAACTTACGTTCCGGCGCAAGATAAAAACCGTACATTTTTGGGACAATCTCTCTATGAAATTACGGATACAATTGAAATTCCACATTTTACGTATGACACTATTTTGAAAAAGGCTAAAACAGTTGATGTAATTTGGTTTAATGAACGAAACTTGCCATCATATTTTTATGAGGTAGAACACACAACCGATATAAAGAATTCATTGTCAAAATTTTATGAATTACAAGATTTTTACGCAGGATTCTTTATTGTGGCAGACATACATCGAAAAAATGAATTTGAGGACAAGTTGAACGCCTCGATTTTCAAACCAATCAATAAACGAGTTAAATTTATTGATTATGAACGTGTTGCCAAAATGTATGAAGGAATCAAGGCAATTGATTGTGTAACTTGGTAAACAAATAATAAAATGAAGCATTTGATTATATTAGATTTTGTCAAGGGTTCTGTGGATATTATTAAGATATCTGATAAAACCGCAGCAAAAAATGACAAAAATGATTGTTGGGAAGAATTCAGTTGGGAGTATTTGGACTATTCTATTAACAATATAGAGTTTATTGTACTTGACGATTTGAATTTAAATCAATTTGAAGAAAAGAATAAATCGTTAATCCCGATAAAAGAGTATGTCTTTTTAACAAATGAAGGCAATTCAACGTCACCCAATGACCAAGCAATTAATAATTGTCAGTATTTGGGTCGTGCGAAAGGCAAAGACGTTGCAGACGCAAGAGCAAAATTTTTAAAAGAAAACAAGTGGATAGAAGAAAGCGGATTTAACATTAATGATGCCTTTTATGAGGAGATTGTACCAAAATAATCTTTCAAATCCCCAATAATTCAATCGATACCATCTTTGCCGACCCACCGTATTTCCTCTCCAACGGAGGAATTTCGGTTCAGAGCGGCAAACAAGTCTGCGTGGATAAAGGCGATTGGGATAAAGGCGGAACGCCTGAATATATTTATAACTTTAATCGCCGTTGGTTAGAACTCTGTCGTCCTAAACTCAAAGATAATGGCACTATTTGGATTTCAGGAACTTATCACAACATTTTTATAGTACAAAGATGTTTGCAGGAGTGCGGTTACAAAATCCTCAATATCATCACTTGGCAGAAAACCGACCCTCCGCCAAACCTTTCGTGCCGCTATTTCAATTTTTCTACTGAATTGATAATTTGGGCTCGTAAATCTCCGAAAATTCCGCACAAGTTCAACTATGATGTTATGAAAGAACTCAACGGCGGCAAACAAATGACAGATGTTTGGCGGTTGCCCGCTGTTGGCAAATGGGAAAAGACTTGCGGTAAACATCCAACGCAAAAGCCTTTGCGTTTGCTTTATCGTATCATTTTGGCATCCACCGACAAAGGCGAAACTATTTTAGACCCTTTTGCAGGAAGTAGCACCACTGGCATTGCGGCAAATCTTTTGGAGCGCAATTTTATCGGCATAGAAAAAGAACAAGAATTTGTTGAATTGAGCAACCGACGCTTTAACGAATTGCAAGACAGCGAAAAACGTCAAAAACTTTTAGACAACATTAAGAAAAACGACAGCATTGCCACAGTCCTTGTCAATCACGCTCGCCAAGAATTGCGAAAATTGATGATTGAAAAAGGCATTTGCTATCTTCGTGCAGGTGATTCCAAAGGATCTTTACAGGTTACGCCCGGATTTGAGCGGATGAAATATGTTTTGCTGCACACAAATGGAGAAAACTGTCAGATGTTCAAATTGAAAAAGGAAGGCACTTTTCAGATTTGGACAAAGGAAAATCTTGAAAAATACGGTTTCTCGCCCGAACATTCGCCGTATTATATTGTGTTGCATTTCGACAACAAGCCGTTGGAGTTTTTGCAAACGCCGCAGAGTTTGAAACAACGATTAAATACATTTAAAGCAAGGCTTTATCCGATTAACGAATTTAATTTCTAAATTCAGAGCGTAGATAGTACGTTCAAAACGTTTTGTTGTTTTTTACACCATTTACAATCAATTGTAAAAAATCCTTACATCACTGTAAAAAATCTTTACACTTTTACACTTTTATAAAATCACAAAGCATTACACATCAGCACATTAACCACTTTGGCACGGGTAATGCATTATTTATGGCAAAAACAAATTTAGTATAAACAATAAAACACAAAATACTCTGCTTAAAGTAACAACCCTCAGCAAAATCTTCTCTACCGAAGAAGTACAGACACTCGCATTAGACGGTGTTTCGTTTGAAATCAAAGACGGCGAATTTGTAGCCATTATGGGTCCCTCAGGATGCGGCAAATCTACACTTATGAATATCCTCGGTCTGTTAGACAACCCCACATCAGGCAGTTACGAACTTATTGGTCAGGAAGTGGGCAATCTCAAAGAAAAAGACCGCACGCAATTCCGCAAGGGCAACATTGGATTCGTGTTCCAGAGTTTCAACCTCATCGACGAACTCAATGTATATGAAAATGTGGAACTTCCGTTGCTCTACCTCAAAATCAGTTCATCTGAGCGCAAAAAACGTGTTGACGAAATTCTCAAACGTATGAACATCGCTCACAGGGCAAAACATTTTCCGCAGCAACTCTCCGGCGGTCAGCAGCAGCGTGTGGCAATTGCCCGTGCAGTGGTAATGAACCCAAAGTTGATTCTCGCCGACGAACCTACTGGTAACCTCGATTCTAAAAACGGCCGCGAGGTGATGGAACTCCTCACCGAACTCAACCGCGAAGGTTCTACTATCGTTATGGTTACCCACTCGCAGAAAGACGCCGCAAAAGCACAGCGTATCATCAACCTCTTCGACGGCAAAATTGTTTCTGATGTAAAGAACGAACTTTAAATAATTGACAATGGACAATTGACAATGAACAATGCTCAATTAATTGTCAACTGTCAATTGTCAACTGTCAATTAAAAAGAGTCAATTAAACAAAACAATAAAAATTATGAAACTTTTTAGAATCAGATCGCTGACCACGCTTCCCTCGCTGTTGAATATCACGGGAATAGCCATCGCTATTGCCACATTTTACATTTTGATGGCGGTGGCAGACAATTCGTTGACATTCAACCGCAGCATCAAAGACCACGACAGAATTTGCCAAATAATCTACGAGAGCAAGGATGTTTCGGGAGGCGAATGGTCAAACAATTTTCCACGCCCCTTTGGCATTGCCTTCGGTAGTGAACTTCCGCAAGTAGAAAAATACGGATGTATGCGTCGTTGGGGCGTTTTCGACGGATACATCGAAAACGGCGGACACCACAGCAAAATCAATTTCACCGCCTTAGGTTGCGACAGCGGACTGCCAGAGGTGTTCGGATTCAATATTGTGGAAGGCGACATCTCGCGTTTCAAAACCGGCAGCGATTTGATTATAAATCGTTCTATGGCTGATAAATACAAACTGAAAATTGGCGACATTATTTTTCCCGACCTCAACAACCTCAACAGCACTCTCGAAATTGTGGCTATCTACGAAGATTTTAAAAGCAACACCGAGTTCGGGCAAATAGACGGTTTCACCAACATAGGCGACGAAAACCTCACTAATCGATACCAATGGGACTATACCTTTTACCTAAAACTCAAAGAGGGAGTTGACCCCGAAGAGTTTCTCATCGGCAGCAAAGAGGCTGTAAAAGACATTATCAGGGTGATATACAAAGACGACAAGTCAATTTCAAAAGAATATCTTGAAAACATAATCGAAACATTCAAGATGCAATTTCTTCCACTCAAAGACATCCACCTACATTCGCAGATGGCAGGCTACCACAGGCACAAGGACGCCAAAATGATTTACACTTTTGTGACTCTTGCCATACTTGTGCTCGCCATCGCGTTTATCAATTATTTCAACTTTTTTATGGCACGTGCGCCCAAACGCATCAAAGATATCAATATCAACAAGATACTTGGCTGCAACCGCACAAATCTTGTGCTAAGCATAGTGGGCGAATCTATAATATTCACCCTTGTGTCGATAGTTTTGGCTATTGTTTTTTCGCACACCGTAATGCCTTGGATTGCAAGCGATATGGTGGATATGGAAAAAACAGTGTTCTCAAACTACAAAATACTTGCTATCAGCATATTGGGCTCCATTGCAGCGGCAGTGTTAACAAGCCTCTACCCCGCCCTGCATATCACATCGCTGCCTCCCGCTCTCGCTCTCAAAGGTCAGATGACCGAAAGCAACCGTAATCCGCTGCGTTTGATTTTAGTAGGATTTCAAATAGTGGCATCTATCGCCTTGATTATTTGCTCGTTGTTTATCCTAAGAAACAACAGTTACATAATGTCACGAGACATCGGCTACAACAAGGAAAACCTTCTCACAATATGGTGTCCGCCGGGTATAGTCAAACAGCACGAAACCGTCCGCACCAAACTACTCGAAAACCCACAAATCACCGACATCACGTGGGCAAACGGCCAGATTGTGCGCTCACAAGGTACATTTTGGAGCATACCTTCCAAAGACAATCCAGAAGAAACCTATTATTTCGATGTATTGTATGTGAATAAAAACTTCGTCAACTGTTTGGGATTAGAGATAACCAACGGTCGCAACTTTACCGAATCAGATGTGGAAGACACCATCAACTCTGTGATGATTTTCAATGAGACAGCACGCAAACGTTTGAATCTCACCACCGAAACTAACTTAGGAGGCATATCTGACGAGAGCAAGATTATTATCGCCGGATTTTGCAACGACTTCAACTTCAAGCCTCTCCAATACGACATCACATCCTGCGCCCTATGCGTTTACCAAGATGGTGTTATGCCACAACTCTACATACGCTATGCCGACGGTGCCGACTTTAAAAGCGTTAGAGAATACATTCTCAATACATTAACCGATATTGACCCAAATTTCTCTGTTATTCAGCCCGAACTCAAAACATTCGACCAGCAAATCAGAGAAAACTACCAGACCGAGAACGATACATCGTCGATTATTACAATTTTTACCGTAATAGCCATCATCATATCTGTAATGGGAATATTCGGCATAGTGCTCTTTGAAACCGAAAACCGCCGCAAAGAAATCGGCATTCGCAAGGTAAACGGAGCCACAATTGTAGAAATACTTTCGATGTTTAACCGCAAATACTTGATATTAGCGGCAATATGCAGCGCAATAGCAATTCCAGTATCGTTCTTTGCAGTCAACACCTACTTTTCGGGATTTGCCTACCACTACCCCATCGCGCCGTGGATATTTGCCATTGGCATTATCATAGCCGTGGGCATCACAGCCTTGGTAGTTACCGCCGCAAGTTTCCGCGCCGCCAACGAAAACCCCGTGAACACTCTCAAATCTGAATAATGCACAATTCATAATTATCAATTGTCAATTCTAAAAAATATAAAAATATGAAACTTTTTAAACTAAGATCGTTAACTACGCTTCCTTCGCTGCTCAACATTGTGGGAATAGCCATAGCCATAGCCACTTTTTACACATTGATGTCAATGGCAGACTACTCGTTCACCTTCAACCAAAGCATCAAAGACAACGAGCGAATCTGTCAGGTAGTCTACAAGACCGAAGAAATATTCAACGGCGAATGGTCAAACACCCTATCGCGACCGATAGGCATAACACTCTGCAACGATATTCCGCAAATAGAAAAATATGGATGTTTGGCGAGATGGCGCAATGCTGACGGATATATCGAAAAAGGTGGTAGCCACAGCAAAATCAATTATACTTTAAAGGGTTGCGACAGTGGGTTGCCTGAGGTATTCGGATTCAATATTGTGGAAGGCGACCTGTCGAGGTTTAAAACCAACAACGATATGATTATCTCTCACACTATGGCGCAGAAATACGGTTTAAAGGTGGGCGATATCATATTTCCCGACCTAAACAACCTCAACTACCACAACGAAATTGTGGCAATTTTTGAGGATATGAAAAACAACACCGAGTTTGGACCAATAGATGCATTCTACAATCTTGATCAGATAGATATTAATGAAAACAATTGGGGATACACCTACTACATAAAAATCCAAAACGGAATAACTCCCGAAGAATTCAACTCTCAGCACCGAGAAACATTCAAGAATACAATAAGAACAGTATTTGAAAAACAAATTGGGATTTCACAAGAAATGCTTGACAACTTAGTTGAAGGTTTCAGTACTGATTTTATTTCCATAAACGACCTCCACCTGCACTCCGAAATCAAAGGATACCACAGGCACAGCGATGCCAAGGTGATATACACATACGTGATTCTTGCCATACTTGTGATTGCCATAGCATTTATCAACTATTTCAACTTCTTTATGGCACGTGTACCCAAACGCATCAAAGATATCAATATCAACAAGATACTCGGCTGCGAACGTTCACAACTTGTGCTAAGTATTATTGGCGAATCAATAATATTCACCCTTGTGGCAATAGTATTGGCTTTGATTGTTACGCGTACCATAATTCCTTGGTTTATCGATGGCGTGGTTGATATGAACCAGATGGTATTTTCTAATTACAAAATACTCACTATCAGTATATTGACAGCCATAGCAGCAGCAATACTCACAAGCCTCTACCCTGCCCTATATATCACATCGCTACCTCCCGCTCTTGCGCTCAAAGGCAAGATGACCGAAAACAATCGCAACCCATTACGATTTATTTTAGTAGGATTTCAAGTAGCGGCGTCCATTGCCTTGATTATTTGCTCGTTGTTTATCCAAAAAAACAATGATTACCTATTGTCGCGCGACATTGGATACAACCCGCACAACATTCTCACACTAAGGGCTCCATCTGGTATCGTTCAAAAACACGAAACAGTTCGCACAAAACTCCTCGAAAACCCACAAATCACCGACATCACTTGGACAGCCGATTTAGTGGTACGCTCACAAGGTAATTTTATGAGTACTAACTCTCCCAATAACCCTGACGAAACGTGTGCTTTCGACGTATTAAATGTGGCTAAAAACTTCATTGACTTTATGGGAATAAAAATAACCGACGGTCGCAATTTTATGGAATCAGACAACAATGACTCATTGCGCGTAGCAATTTTCAACGAAACGGCACGCCGCAGTATAAACCTCACCACTGAGTCCGATTTCCCAACCGAAAAAATCAAAATTGCAGGATTCTGTTCCGACTTTAATTTCAAACCATTGCAATACGATCTTTCGCCCTGCGCTTTATTTGTTAATCGAGAAGGTAATTTAAGTAAACTCTTCATCCGCTACGCCGACGGTGCCAACGTACAAACCGTTAGAAACTACATCAACGCCACATTAACCGAAATAGACCCCAACTTCGCCGTCATTCAGCCCGAAATAAAGACATTTGAGCAGGAACTCGGTGAAAACTATAAAGAAGAAAACAATGTATCGTCGATGATTTCCACATTTACCATAATAGCCATCATCATATCTGTAATGGGAATATTCGGCATTGTGCTCTTTGAAACCGAAAGCCGCCGCAAAGAAATTGGCATTCGCAAGGTAAACGGAGCCACCATTGCAGAAATACTTTCGATGTTTAACCGCAAATACTTGATATTAGCGGCAATATGCAGCGCAA
>JAGCDD010000256.1 GCA_017651345.1 Bacteroidales bacterium
TATGTAACAAAAAAAAGCAAGACGTAATTTCATATTTGAATAAGCAATAGCCTATACAATCAGCAAAAGGCAAAAAATTGTGGAAATCATAGTTCCAAATTCTTACTATATTATTAAAATAAGTACTATAATCTTGTTTTGGAACATCAATCTGTTCACGAATCGAGTCCGCCAATAAGCCGTGGAGTTTGTACGCGGATTTTGTTTCGTCGAAATTCAAGATGGAACGGTCGTAAAGATTTGAAAGTGTTTCTTCCAAATCTTCACACAAGTCCCGAAGCAAATCTTCGATTATATCATATTGGATATACTCGCTTTTCCACAGCACGAAATGGCGCAAAACTTTTTGTTCGTCAGTAGTAAAACCTTCATAATCAATAAGATTATTAAGGAAATTGATAACGGTAGTTTCTTTTTCGTTGCGATTATACGACGAAACACCCGACCGCTCTTTGTTGCGGAATTTGTCGGCATAAAGTATTTCTTTTATTTCAGCCAAAGTTTTTTTCTTAGGCTGTTTCTTCAAAAACACACCGAGTTGCTCCGCCAACAGCGGACTATAATGAATCGTCTCTAACAACCCATCAATCTCATCAAAATCTCTGTACCTATCACCCGCCTTTTTCTGAAACAATGATTTCAAAAAATCCGTGTCTGTGTCATCGCTTAAATCTACGCTCTGAAAAACACCAAAGTTCTCACGCGACAAAATCAAAATATTCCAACCATTTGGATATATTTTGTTAGTCGGCAAGGTGTTGTTTTTGAGTTTCTTTGCGTAATCCTCGATTGCAGTTTTATCCGCCGTTTCGTTAATATCCAAAATCAAAAGATTGTTTCCTATTTTATACTTGTCCATAAAGGAAATAATCGTTTTGTATTTCTCGTCAGTCGGCACATTAGGTGCGAAATCAAACTCCAATGTCGCATTAATCTGCGCCACAAAATCTTCTTTAATATTTCCATTGACAACGACGTATGCAATATTATTGAAAAAATTTTTGTATTTGTCCGTCAAAAGATAAGTGAGCGTAGTTTTTCCACTGCCGCCGATGCCCCAAAGATTAAAGACACGATGACTGATTACTTCATCAGACAAAACCTTCACCTTTTCGTCACGTTTGATAAGGTCGTCTTCTTCAATATCAAACGGCATCGAGAAATGAGGAAGTTTTTCGATTTCGCTATCGGGAATAAATTCGATACTTAACTTATCACAGAGTTTCTTCTCAAATTGAAAATACTCCTCGTGATTGTAACTTATTTTTTCAAATTTCTTAATTTTTCTTTTTAATTGACCGTGCAAAACACAACCCTCACCATCCGGAATATTGTTCAAAACATCTTTTGCAAATTCAATCGGGATTATGTCGCCGCTTTGCTTTGTGATGCGGATTATCTCTTCATAGTAAACATCGATTTTCTCTTTTTCTCGCCAAGAGTTCTCGTTAAGAATCAAAATAAAATCCTTGGAGTTTTCAATGGCGTTGTAAATCTGAGGCTCATATTCACCTTTCTTTAAGTCATCAACATCAAGGAAGGCAGTTTTGCCATACTTCTGCAAGATGGTCTTAACGTGCCGAGCTTCTAACGCGCCACCGCACGCCCGCCGGTAACTGATGAAATAGTCGTATGTACCATTCTGATTGCCCATTTCGTTTACTCCTTCTCTAAAATTTCTTTCACAAACTTCACATCAACATCAAAATCCTCTGCAATTTCTTCAACGCTAACACCGCGAGAGTACATTTTGCGAATTGACTTGGCGATACGTGCGGATTGCTCTTGCAACTGCGATGCTTGTTCCTGCAACTGCGAGTCTTTCTCTTGCAACTGCGAATCTTTCTCCTGCAACTGCGAATCTTTCTCTTGTATCTGCGTGTCTTTCTCTTGCAACTGCGAGTCTTTCTCTTGCAACTGCGTCGTCTGTTCTTCCAACATTTTCTGTTGCTCGATGACACGTTGCTCGGCGGTGCGCTTTTCGTTGAGCATTTCGTCCACCTTGTCCTCCAACGCCATCTTCATACGGATGTCCTCGCTGACGGTGGCGTGTTCGAGGCGGCGTACAATAAAACGCATATCGTCGCGGAGTTCGCCTTTCGGGATGTCGTAGTCGTCGATGTCGTAATAGATTACCTGATGGTCGTCGGGATCCATCTTGCTTTGGTCAAACATTGTCAAAAGGTTGTCCAACGCGGAATCGGGACGCGGATTGATTTTGGGAATCTGAATGACCACCATATCGTGCGAGAGACATTCCACAAACCAACTCGGCTTGTTCTTGTTGATTTCGATGCCCTTTTGGTTGCGATACCCTCGTACTATGTACGTAACAGCCTCGTCGAGATGGTCCACCTTTTCGCCGAGGATGTATATCGACAGCACCGGCAACGGATGGTTGTCGTCGCCGACGTTGGATGCGCGGGTGTACTGCGCAGCGAGATATGAGCGAAAACGCTTCATCTCACCTTTCGCCCACGCCTTTTGAAGTTCGATATATACCGACTTTTCGCCGTGTCCGTAGGGGAGA
>JAGCDD010000257.1 GCA_017651345.1 Bacteroidales bacterium
AAGGGGAAATGCATTGCGCATTTTTCTAAACGAACCAAAGCCCGTAGAAAATTCATAATCATCGTCGGTGGGATAAAAACAGTCGGGGTCGGTAGAATCCATCCACCAAGCGTCGATGCCGTAGTCGTAGAGTTTTTTGAGGTATTTCCAATAGATGTCCTTTGATTTTTGTGGAAAGGGATTATAAACCTTTACACCTGAGGGATAATCCATTACGGGCGGCCAAATGTGCGAAATTCCGCTTTGAGGCCAAGTGCCGAAGGTAAAGAGGAGGTTGTCTTTTTCTAACTCATTAAACTGCATTGTCATAGGTCCGAAACTTGCCCAAATCGAAATCATAATGTGGGCGTTCATATCGTGGATGCGCTTTATCATTCCTTTGCCATCGGGAAAACTCTCTGACAGAAAGTCCATTGCATTCCACAGATAATTATTACCCCAATATTGCCAATCTTGAATAATGCCGTCGAGAGGCACGCCAAGAGTGCGGTATTTTTCTACCACGCCGATAATTTCGTCTTGGGTTTTGTAGCGTTCCTTACTCTGCCAATATCCAAAAGTCCAGAGCGGAAACATCGGCACTTTGCCCGAAAGTTGACGCATTAATGCAATTACACCGTCGGGATTGCCGCCGTACATAAAATAATAGTCGATAACGTCGCCAGCCTCGCCTTCAAGGGTCATTATGGAATTTTTTTCAGAATATTTTCCTCGCGAATAGTTGTCCCAATAGATTCCCCAGCCTTTTATCGACTGTATAACATTCTGAAAATCTTCGAGATTGCTCTGCTCAATGAGTGTTTCGGTGTTGTTGCGTTCAAGTTTGCCGTTTTGGATTGTTCCCACGCCGTAAACCATCTCATTTGCAGCAAGTTTAAACGATTGCGAAATCTTAAAACATCCCTTGTCGGTGCCTGAGGTTATAGGCGAAAACGAGAACGAACCCTCGTCTAACAGTTTGCCGCCCTTGATACCAGAGAACGACACTTTGCCGTTTTGGTCTACTGTAACTTTCAGTTTGTCTGATTGATAGGTGGAAACTCCGCCCGATTGCGATTGCTTTACAGCCACATTTTGCGGTTCAAGAATTACCACAAGGCTCGGTTGCGCCCCCGCAGAGTTGGCAGGAGTTTTGGTAACACGCACAATATCTGGCGTATAGAATTTGATTTTTACATCAGTGTTTTGGGCAGAAAGATTTGCCGCAAACAAAAAAATTGCAATAAGTGATAGAAGTCTTTTCATATATTAAATTTTAAACATTACAAATAGTGCCCACAAATATAGCGTTTTTTTGCAAATCACACTGCTTTTAAAGTTTTTAAAACAAAAAAAATCCGCCTTCACGTATTCACTACGCAGGCGGATATATGTAAAAAAGGGCAATGTATTATAAATGATTACTTGGGATGTTCGGTTTTAACATACTCGGTTTCATACACTTGGATATTCTTCATAGCCGAAAAATATCCAAGGCAGGTAACATCGGGATTTGAGCATTTAAAAATCGGCGAAGGATTCATATTGTCGATTTGCAGGCCGTAGAGATAGTTGTAGGTTTCGTAGTCGATTGTCATAATTTCGAGACGCATTTTGTCGCCGTTATAAACTATCATCTCCTCGTCCATCTCCATATCTGAGTCGTAATAGAGGCTCATAGTGCAGGGAAACTCGCCCTTGCCGCTGATAGTGCCCCAAGCGTAGATTTTGCCGTTTCGCCAAATATCCACACGCACATATTTTTCTACGGTGTCGGGATTGTCGATTATCTTAAACTGCCAGCACTGCATCCAATCCATCAGTTCAGCCCAAATAAACTCAGGCTCGGTGGTAACAACGGGTTCGTTAACAGTGGAAACGGCGGTGTAGGTAAGTCCATCGTCCTTTACTTCAAGAGTGTATTTGTGACCGGGCAAAACTTGGATATTGCTGGCGGGACGATAAAAACCATCGCTATTAAATTCAAGTTCGGTGGCAGTACCGTCGTCGGCAATTATGCGCACAGATTCGCATTTCATACCGGGAGTCTTCACCGAGTCGGTCATATTGCGGGTGCGGGTAAATTTCACCTCGGTTTTGTCGCTTGTAAGAATGCCCTCGATAACTGGCAGCGGGTCTATCTCGTGATAGTCGAGGTCAATTTCCTTTTCGCACGAGGCAAAAACTGTGATGGCTGCTGCCAATGTATATATTAATTTTTTCATCGTAATTTCAAATTATCAATTGTGAATTATGAATTGTCAATTACTTAAAACTTAATCGTGTACGTTACCGACGGAATAATACCGAAGAGCGAAGTCTGAACAGCCTTGGTGCCCGACGGTTTGGTGTCGTCGTTTTTAAACTTAATCATATACGGGTTGTAATGATTGTAGAGGTTGTACACGCCGAAACTCCAAATTCTTGTATAGTTGGGACGCTCTTTGGTGTTGTTGATACCCACGTCTAAGCGGTGGTAGGCCGGTGCGCGGTAACCGTTGCGCTCGTTGTAGTAGTTGAGAGTCCAGTTTACAGCCTCGTATTTTGCGCTTGGAGCGGTGAGAGCCTGTCCCGAGGTGAAGACCCAAGTGGCAGAAAGGTCCCATTTGTGGTTCAAGCGATACATTCCAACAATTGAAATATCGTGACGGCGGTCGTTGGACGCTGTGTACCAATCGTTGTTGTTGATACCGTCGATTTTGTTTTCTACCCAAGAGAGCGTGTACGAAAACCATCCTGTAAAGTCGCCAAGATTTTTCTTTACGTAAAACTCTGCACCGTAAGCCCTTCCTTCGCCACGCAGCACAATGCGCTCCATTTCCACAGCCGAGGCAAGGTCTTTGCCATCTTTGTAGTCGTAAACGTTGTCGATTTGCTTGTAGTAACCTTCGAGCGAAAATTCGTACATTTTGTCCTTAGTTTCAGCCATATAGCCTGCGCTTATCTGGTCGGCAATCTGCGGTTTTATAATGTTGCTAACCATCATTGCACGGCTAATGGGCGACGAAAGTCCGTTGTCGAGTACAAATTGCAGATTCTGAGTGGTGCGGCAGTATCCTGCCTTAATGCTCTGATGGTCGGTGAGTTGCTGTTTTATACTAAAACGAGGTTCAATAGAGAGATTCTGTTTTACCACCTCGCCTTTTTTGAAGTGGAGAGTGTCGATGATTTCGCCAAGATCGTCGATATTGTAGAACGGAGCACCGCCCAAAGCATCGAAAATAACGCCCCTTACGCCAACCGAAAATTCAAGACCGAAATCAGTCCGCCATTCGCCCGAAATCCAAGCAGAATATTCGTTGGCATCGCGGAGTTCGCGCTCAGTAACATTTTGGTAACTCCATTCAAGCGATTTTAGGTTGATATGGTCAAACTGGAAACCCACATTAATTTTCTGTTTCTCGGTAGGGTTGATAAGGATATTTTCGCGGATGGCGTGGTGACGGTTGTAAGAGTTTGCGGCATTGTTCATTCCAAGCACGTCGATATACTCTTTGTATCCGTAGTCGCTGTAAACGAGCGATGTTTTAGCGCTTACGTGCTGCGAAAAATTATGCTTAAAGTCGAATGCAGCGGCGGTGTTGCCCCAATGCATTGCAGCCACATCGTCTTTCATTACCATATTGTCGCGTCCTCGGAAAAACATTACGTTGATAACTCCGTTTTTGTAAGGTTTTGCGGTAACTTTGGCGTTAATGTCGTAGAAATTAATGGTATAGTCTTTCCATTTTTTTGTGGGTTTGAGAAAAATCTCAAAATATGTGCGACGTGCGGCAAGGAAAAACGAAGCCTTGTCTTTTACAATAGGACCGTCGAACGAAAATTTCGACGACAAAAGACCGATGGAGGCATTCAAGCCGTAGTTTTCCATATCGCCGCTGCGGGTGCTGATGTCGAAAATCGAAGCCGACGCGCCGCCAAACTGAGCCGGAATTGCACCTTTATATAATGATGCGTTGGTGAGAGCCTCGTCGTTGAATGTGGAGAAAACGCCCATCAAGTGTCCTGCGTTGTAGATAGCGGCATTGTCTAAGAGTATAAGGTTTTGAGTGGCATTGCCTCCGCGCACTTGAAAACCGCACGAACCGTCGCCCTCGCTCTTAACGCCGGGGAGCAGTTGGATAGATTTAATAACGTCGCGTTCGCCCATCAATGCCGGCACTTTTGCCATTTCGGACATTTGGATGTTTTCCACGCCAATAATCACATTGTCGGTGCGGCTGCGACCGTGTTTTGCCGTTACCTGCACTTCGGCAAGTTCGGTGGTTTCTTCTTCCATTTTGATAGAAACCTTGTCGGCAGATGAGTTGAAAGTTTGCTCAAACGCTGCGAAACCTACGCAGTTGAATTGCAGAGTGGCGGGCACCTGCTTTACCTTTAAGATAAAATTGCCCTCGGAATCAGAAATCGTTCCGTTAGTAGTACCTTTTTCAGCAACCGAAACAAACGGAAGCCTGTTGCCCTGTTCGTCGGTAATCACACCTTGGATTTTTGCTGACTGTGCCGCTGCCATCAGCGGCATCAGCAAAACGAGTAATAGTAAGATTTGCTTCATCTTCATCTCAATATCTATTATTTAATTTTTACGCCGCAAAGATATATCGCACTATATGCAACCCAATTGCAAAATGCGGAATAGTTTAAAAAGTTTTTACATAATTCGGAAAAATCATTATATTTGCAAAAACAACCATTAACACTTTATATAATATGAATTGCAGAGACATTTTTGAACGCGGAATCAAGTTTCACCATTATTGCAACACCGCGTATCCTTTGAGAGCCAACTCGTTAGCACAATACGAATTGCACGACGAAAAAGATATTTACAACTGCGTAAAGCAAAACATCGAATCGCTCGACGAAATTTGCCTTTATGTGCACGTGCCTTTCTGTCAGGCGCGATGCAAGTTTTGCGAATACGTGGTGCTAAACCATCCCGAGGAGGGCGACACCGACAAATATGTGGCTCACCTTTTAAAAGAAATTGAACTTTACCGACAAATTATAAAAGACAAGCCCATAGTGGGTTACGACCTTGGTGGCGGCACTCCGTCGTACCTTTCGATCCAAAACCTCCAACAAATCACCGACTCTATCAAGCGGTTCAACCTTATGCCCGGAATGTATCTGAGCGTTGAAACCACTCCCGTTATTGCCGCCAAAGACCCCGATAAAATAAAGGCTATCAGAGAGATGGGCTACAACCGCATATCAATGGGATTTCAAACCGTATCCCCTGCCCTATTGGAATCGCTCGGTCGCGAGGGTTCAAAATCGATTTACGAAAAAGCCGTTGAAAACATACGCAAAGCAGGGTTCGACCGTTTGAATATCGACCTTATGTACGGTTTTCTCAATCAATCTGACGAAGATTTTGCAAACACCATAAAATATACAATTGCGCAGGGACCCGAATTTATCACGCTTTACCGCAACCGTTACAAAGGCACAAAACTCGAAGCCGAATCGCAAGGCGTAACGCTCTATAAGGTTAACCGTCAATACGATATAGCATACCGCTTGCTCAAAGAGGCAGGCTACATTGCCAACAACGGCAAAAACACTTTCAGCAAGATTCCAGGCGATATGGGCACATCGTCGTACCTTACCAAAAGGGTTATCGACGCCACTTCGTACATCGGCTTTGGACTTGGCGCTCAGTCGTTTGTGGGCAACTATCTGGCTTACAACCTCGGCTGCGACAATCACAAGTTAGACAAATATTTCGCCTACATCGACCGCGGAGCATTGCCAATCAACGACATAGCCGATATGCCGCTTGCCGAAGTGCGTGCAAAGGCTATTTCGGTGATGTTTTACTTCGGTTTTATTTCGATGAAGGCTTACCAAAAACGTTTCAACGAGGATTTCCGCGAGGTATACAAGGCGCAGATTAAATTCTTGCAAGACAATTACTTGATGGATTTTATCGACGACGACACTTTTATGCTCACCGACTACGGAGCAGCCCACCTCTACGGCATTATTCCGCTATTTTACAGCGAACGAAGCATCAAGGAGATGTTTGCAATGTCGGACCGTTGGCTCAACGACGCTAAGGGCGAAACCATCTACCTCGAAAAATACGACCGCAAAAAGTTCGACGCTCCTTCGGTAGCAGTTGACCTATTGGTATTTAACCAAGACCACACAAAAATTCTCCTCATCAACCGCGCCGAACATCCCTACGTTAACAAACTTGCGCTTCCCGGCGGATTCTACAAGCCCGACGACCTTTCGCTCGAATATGCCGCCAGCCGCGAACTCTTGGAGGAGACCTCGGTATCGATCGACATCACCCCACGCAATCTCATCAAAGTAACCTCCACCAAAGGTCGCGACCCCCGTGGATGGGTTATCAGCGTGGCATACAAAGTAACCGTTGACGAAACCACCGTAAAACCCCTTGCCAATAGCGACGCCATCTACGCCAATTTTGTAGAACTCAGCACATTAAAGAAAGAGGATTTGGCATTTGACCATTGGGATATAATCGAGTACGCAAAGGAGAGGTAAAAAAACTAAACCCACCGGCTTGACCGAAGTCAGGGGCACGGTGGGAATCAAGATGTGGCAAAGATAAAAAGAATATTTTATCTTTGCAAATATTTTACTAACTTTTTTCAAAAAAAATGAAGTATAAAGATTTTGAAAAAGTAATGTCGCAAAAGCGAATGAACCGCTATCTTACCGCTTGTAATGGCGATACGCGAAAGGCGATGACTTTGTACAGATACAACTTGCAACTTTCACAAGAGGTGTTTACCATAATAAGTTGTTTCGAGGTAGCACTGAGAAATGCAATAGACACTCAGATTACAAGTGTATTAGGCGCGGAATGGCTAAAAAATTCAGTTATGCAGGGCGGTATTTTTACATCTCGCAATACTCTAAAAAGTTACGACATCATTATGCACGCATACAACAAGTTACTTTCCAATGGTTCATATTCTCATTCAAAGTTATTGGCAGAAATGGAATTTGGCGTATAGAAGTATATGTTTTCTCCCGTTCAATATCGGTTAACTGGGAGCCAACTTCTCCATATTTTTCCTAACAAAACCCGATCCACACCGCATATTCAATACAACCACTCCTATGTTTTCAACGAGTTGGATAAAATAAACACTCTACGAAACCGTATTGCACATCACGAACCTGTATGTTTTTATTTGCAACAGCCTGTTATCGACACATCGTATATTTTGAACGAATATCAAAAAATTCAGACACTTTTTATGTGGATGGACATTGATAGTCGAGCCTTGCTGTACGGTCTTGACCATATACAACAAGTGTGTTCAAGAATTAATGAATTGAAAGCACTTTAATAGAGTTATAATTCCCCAAAGTTTGTTTTTTTTGGCAACTTTGGGGAATTATAAATCAACGAAATCGGTTGCTAAGCCTCAATTTTTAAGGCTTAGCGACCGATTTCGTTAAAATGATTATTAGTTAATATACTGATTTTAAAATAAATGCTACAAATTCTCTATCGCCCCTTCCTCATTGTACTTAATGAGTTTTTGCTGCATTGCGAGGGCGGATTTTTTGAAGCCAGCGTAGGTGAGGCCGCCGGAGATTAAGCCGCCAAGCAGAGGAACAGCCTTGCCAAGAAGGTTGGCTGCCGAACGTTTGGTAAGATTTTCGCCAAGAGAGGTTACTATCTTTTTGGCTATCTGAATGATAACGGTTTTCATAAGGAACTCGATAAACTCGCGTCCCGATTTTTTCCAAGCATTATCGATAATGGTTTGCACCACCTTGTCGGTGTCGGAAACGCCAAGCATAAAGCCAAGACAAAGAAGAACACTACTTTGACGATATTCGTCGTTGGTGTCGGTAAGTCCGTGAAAATTAACGCCGTAAAGGTAAGCCAACTTTTGCGACAGGGCAATGTAGTAGCCGAGATTTTGGGCAATGTCGGGAGCGGCAGCCACAAGTCCCCACGGACCACCGGGCAATCCCGCAGCAAACGAAAGGGCGGATGTCTGCCAAAGGTCGTTGGTGATAATCTTGTCGGCAACAAAGTTTATCTCGTTTATACCGAGTGCCTTAACGGGATTTGAGAGAAACAAAGCCTGCTGTGCCTCGCTCGCATTTTTTTTGTAGTTGAAGAGCACGTTGCGAAGAAACGCCTCGCGGTTGATACGGGTTTGCGGATTGTCTACCGCTTTGAGAATTATTGATTTTATATCCATAGTGTGTAAAGTTTTATCGATAGTATAGTTCAAATATAATCAAAAAATGTACTGAGGAGGGTGGATTTTTTTGATAATTTTGTGCCGTAATTGGGCAAAAATCATTACATTTGTAAGAAAGAAAAAGGGCAAATATGTTTAAATCTATTGTAAAATGCGGGGACGCTAACCCCGTTACTATGGTAATGCCGTCGGCGGGAGATATCAAGGGCAATCCCGACACTATATTTTCTAACGAAATGACTATCCGCGACGGCTGTGCATTATCCACAAGGGTGGCTATCCACAACCAAACTTTGGTGATGTACAATAGTTACTATGCCCGAAAGGCTTGCACGATAGAAAACAGCCGCACCGACCAAAAGGCTCTGGTGTTTTCGGTGATAACAAGCGGCAAAACTTGCGAGGTTATCAACGGACAGCAAGTAGAGCACGGCGTAGGGTCGGTGAATATGGGCATAATGTCGCCCGAAAGCATTCACATAATGCACCTTGCCGAGGAGTGCAGGTTTGAGAAAATTAGCGTTATGATGTCGGAATGTGATTACCAAAAGTACAACGAAATGTACCCGGTAATTTTTTCAGGATGGGCTAAGTACTTTGCAGAAGCCAAGCCGTATGTTAGCGAGGTAGACGATTCGGAGGGCAAAATTCTCGAAGCCGCCCGCGAACTGCAAAACTCAGTTTTTTCGCACTCTATTAATCCGCATTACGTTGAGGGACTGATTGTTGAATGTATAGTTAATTCCTACTACCGACGTCACCACAAACCTCTGCCCGACAGTTACTCCGTATGCCGCAAGATTTTTAAAGCCAGAGATGTGCTCACCGAAAATTTTCAAAACCCTCCTACCCTACGCGAACTTGCCGCCTCGGTAGGTACCAACGAATGTACACTCAAAAAGGTGTTTAAACAGATGTTTTCGATAACGGTTTTCGACTATCTCAACGACCTGCGTATGAACAAGGCGGCACGTCTGCTTGCCGACGGCGACAGCGCAATCAACGACATTGCCCAAGATTTGGGTTTTTCGTCGCAAAGCCATTTTACCACCTCGTTTCGCAAACGTTACGGCCTTACTCCCAAAGAGTTTCGCGAAGGCAAACGCGAACTTATCGACCTAAAAGAAAAATAAAAAATGCATAACTCACACCGCCAAAAGGCAATTATGAATTATGCATTATGAATTATGCATTAAATCTATCGCGAAACCCTTCCTGATGCGTCGCCAGACATAAGTTTTTCAACTTCGGCAACGGATACGCGGTTGTAGTCGCCATAGATGGTGTGTTTGAGGCACGATGCGGCAACGGCAAAGTTCAACGCCTTTTGGTCGTCGCCGGTAAAGGTTTGAAGGCCATAGATTAAGCCGCCCATAAACGAATCGCCACCGCCTACACGGTCAACAATGTGAGTAATTTGGTATTCGGGTGATTTAAAGAGAGTTTTGCCATCATAGAGCACGCCTGCCCAATTGTTGTGGTTAGCATTGATGCTGCTGCGGAGTGTGGTGATAACTTTCTTGGCGTTGGGGAAACGTTTCATAATTTGCTGAGAAACCGAAAGATACGCTTCGGCAACCACCTTTCCACCTTCGATGTTAACACCTTCGGGCTTAATGAGGAGGGCCTTTTCGGCATCTTCCTCGTTGCCAAGGATAACGTCGCAATATTTAACGAGTTCGGGCATCACCTCGTCGGCGCGTTTGCCATATTTCCAAAGGTTTTTGCGATAGTTGAGGTCGCACGAAACTGTTATGCCGAGTTCTTTTGCCACTTTGAGAGCCTCCAAGCAAACATCAGCCGCACCTTGCGAAATAGCCGGAGTAATGCCTGTCCAGTGAAACCAACCTGCGCCGTTGAAAACTTTTTTCCAATCTATCATTCCGGGTTTGATTTCCGAAACAGCCGAATGAGCACGGTCGTAAATAACTTTTGAAGCACGGCTAACTGCGCCAGTTTCAAGGTAATAGATACCCACACGGTCGCCACCGAAAATTACATCGTTTACATCCACGCCAAAACCGCGCAATTCTCTCAGGCACGCCTTAGCAATGTCGTTTTCGGGCAAACGGGTTACAAAACTAACGGGCAAGCCATAATTAGCAAGGCTAACTGCCACATTGGCTTCGCCTCCGCCGAAAGTAGCGTTAAAGGTGCTTGTTTGCAAAAACCGCTCGTATCCCGGAGCGGCAAGGCGAAGCATTATCTCGCCAAATGTTACTGTTTTTGTCATTATATGATATTAATTTATAATTTACTCAATCATCGAAAATGGCATTGCGGGAAGGCCGTCTTTGTTGTAGAAATTGAGACTGCCGGGGTTATCTGCCCAAGCGTAACGAACTGCTATCGGGTTCTTTACCTTTTTGGACGAAACCTTCACCTCGTTGCCTGAAATCACTGCGTCGGCCCAGTAATACTTGCCGTCCTCGCCACAGAGGGCAAATCCGCGGAGGGGCTTGTTGTCGCGAGAAACAAGTCCGCCGCCAATGTTGTCGAACGTTATAGAAACCGTGTTGCCAAATACCGAAACATTGTTTGCCACAGGACCTTGCGCCACAACGTTTTTGCCGTAAGCATATTTTTGAGCCATAAGCGAAATGCGCTCTGCCACAGGCAGTTTGGCAAGCGGGTGAATATCGTTCCATTCGCCAAGGTCGATGGTGCAAACGCAATATGTGTTGGGAGTGTCGTCGGCAATGCGTTTCTGAATTTCGCGCATATTAGCCCATCCGCCGTTTGAAGGGTCTTTTTCTTGTTCCAAAAACAGCGGCAACTGAACAATCATCACGGGGAAATCAAATCCGAAACGGTTGCGCCAATCGCTGATAAGTGTCTGCATCAAGAAATAATACTCCTCGTAACGCTCCACGTTGCTTTCGCCCTGATACCACATCATACCTTTGAAATTATATCCCAAAAGCGGCGCAATCATAGCGTTGTAAAGTCCGGCAGGTTTGTATTGGAAGAAAGTTGTCTCCTTGGGAGGAACGCCCTCGGCACCAAGTTTAAAACTCCATTTGCCCGAAATATCAAGCGTGTCGCCGCTAAAATCGATGATATAATCCTTGTCGGCAACAAATCCGCCGTTAGAGCCATTGCTAATCATACGCACGGCAATGGTGTTTTCGCCCTCGTGGAGCACGCCGTCGGGAATATCGTAGCGGCGCGGAGGATATTGATAACCAGTGGTTCCCACCTGAGTGCCGTTGATATAGATAATGTCGGAATCCACAATCACGCCCATAATCAGCATCGCTTTTTTGGCGGCTTGCTCGGCGGTCAACTTTATCTTGCGTTCAAACCATACCACGCCGCTCTTAAACTTGATTTTGGTGTCGGCAATGCGGCAGGGAACGTTCACAGTCTTCCATTTTTTGAGGTCGGTGTCGGGATTTTTCCAATCTTCCTGCACGCCGAGGTCGATGTTCTGATAGTTCTCGTACCATTTTTGCTCAGCCTCGCGGTCGGCTTTCTTGATGTTGTTTACGTAGTTGTCGTCTTTGCAACGCTGCAAATCGTCGTAATAGGGCTTAAACTCTTTGAGCCTCTCTTCGCTAATCCAAGCCTCGGCGGGCGAACCTCCCACTGCCGAAACTATCATTCCCACAGGCACATCGAGTTTTTCTACCAAGTCTTTGGCGTAGAAATATGCGATAGACGAAAACTCGCGGATATTTTCGGGACAAGCCTTTTTCCACTGAGGACTGCCGATAAGTGTGTCTAACGGATTTTTGAAATAAGGCACTTTCGACACCTCAAAATAGCGGATACGGTCGTTGGTAGAGTTTTCGATAACGCCCGGATATTTCCAGTAGACGCGGCGGATAGGCAACTCCATATTGCTCTGACCGCTGCACAGCCACACCTCTCCTATCATCACGTCGCGCACGGTGTCGCCATAGTTGTACCACAGCGAATCCACCTTGTGTGGACGGTTGTACTTGATAGCCAAATCGTAAGGACCGCCTGCGTCTTGTTTAGGCAGAGTCACAGTCCATTTGCCGGTGCTGTCGGTAACGCCCGAAGCCGCTGAGCCGTTGAGCGATACTGTTACCTCCGCTCCTTCGGTGGCAAAACCCCAGATATTGAGGTCGGTATCGCGCTGCAAAACCATTCCGTCGGAAATCAAGGCAGGCAACGCATATTTAGGATCCTTGTGCGGTGCGTCGGGCTCGTTGCTGCACGATGCCAACAACATCGCCGACGATATTAAAATAATTGATGATGCTTTCATTTTTTAGGTATGAATTATGTTTTTCCTTTTTTAATTATTATTGCGATTATGATATTAAATTACAATAAGTAGGGGCAAAAATTATAATTTATCAATCTCTTCGATGGATAACTGAGTAAGTTCTGCAATGGTAGAGTTGTCAAATCCCTTGGACTTCATACGTTTGGCGGTTTCGAGTTTTGCGTTTTGTGCACCTTGGGTAATGCCTTGTGCAAGACCTTCTGCACGTCCCTCTGCCAAGCCGTCTTCTTTGGCGGTTTCAAACACGTCGAAAGAGTCGCGGTAGCGTTTCAATGATGCCTCGTACTCGTCGCGCGTCTTGCCGCTGAGGTGCGCCACCTCAACTATGTCTGACAATTTGTTGAAAACAGCGTTCTGCGCTGCCCACGGCATTCTTTCCAAAATATTCATATTCTTAAATATATAAATCCATTTCTCAAAAATTGTTTCACATTCTGCCTCCTCTTTGGTAAAGAGCGGCAGTTGCAAGAAGGTCATCTTGATGTCGTCGGAGAACATACTCTTGGTTTTGGTGTCCATCAAGGCCACATCGGTGCGGAACTCGGGCATATCGGGAAGCGTAAACAGCAACAGGGGTTTGCTTATCTCCTGTCCGAAGACAATCTTGAAGCCAACATCGGTGAAAGGGTTTACAAAGCGTCCCATAATATGAATGAGTTTTTTTTGTTAAGTGCAAAGATAGAGATAGTGTTTGAATTGACAAAATTAGAATGACATTTTTTAAAACACACTTCGCTGTGTAATGTGCAATTATTAAAAAAAATGGTACATTTGCCCCCAAAAAGAATATTAATATTAATTAATTTTACTAATATGAAAAAAATACTCTTGTTATGCGTAACTATAGCATCCGTTGCTTTTTATGGATGCAATAAAGATGATAATGAACCTTCATCCGAAGATTATTTTCAAGTTCACTTTGATGCCAACGGTGCAACAGACGGATCTGTGCCTTCAGATATGACAATGGTAGCATATAAAACATATAAAATACCAATCAATTTAACTAAAGAGGGCTGCGAATTGTTAGGACTTGGACATAAAGACCCATCCGACCCTGACCATATAGAGATAGCATATTGTAATGAAGATGGTACTTTGTGTGAAATTACATACCATCCTATGGATTACAATTCCAAAAAAGACACACTATTTGCTATCTGGGATAGGCGTACAGTAACAATAACATACCACGCTAATGGAGCAAGCGGACAAGTGCCACAACCAATATCATTTGATCTTCCTAAATATCAAAAACCATATTTTTCTGGGGATGTGTATTGGCATAGTTACTATGGTAAAAATCACGGCAAAATAATCAGCTTACCAGACACTGTAATATTGGATAATGGTGAGGATTTAAAATATCAAGAGGAGTATTATCTAACTGGATGGAATACTAAAGCCGACGGCTCAGGAGTGTTTCTTCCCAAAGGAACAAAATACGTAAACGCAGAAGATAATGTTGATTTGTACGCAGTATTTGAAAGCCATAATGGTCATGAATATGTAGATTTAGGTCTTCCAAGCGGAACCCTTTGGGCAAAAACAAATATAGGAACTACTTGCGAAGCTGAAACAGGTAATCTATTCGCCTACGGAGAAACTAAGCCTAAAGACAAATATACACATGAAAACTGGGAACTTCTGGATGACGAATGGGACGATATGTTCACCATAATGACAGACACCTATAAAGAAGCTGTTTTTGTAAATGGAATACATAATGAAAACTATGCCCCCATATGGCATAACATAAAATTAATGTATATGCAAGACGCTGCGTCCACCAATTGGGGACACTTATGGAGAATTCCATCCGAAGACGAGTGGAAAGAATTGTTTGACAACTGTACCGTAGAAGACTATGATTATGTTCTTATCGAAGAGGGGAAAACACTTCTTTCAAAAATTCTTAGAAGTAAAATCAATGGAAAATATATAATCATACCCGCCTATACATATTTTTCAATAAATCATAGTAGTTGCAATATTTATAAATTAGAGAATAAGGGTTATTTTACTAAATTAACACTTCGTTATGATAATTCTCAAGACCAACAGATGGAGCGTCCTGTATGGTATTCCACTGGACACGGCAATACCCTTAAATATTGGGATGGGTTCTGTGTACGTCCTGTAACAAAACAAAAGTAAGTAGTCTCTATTTAAAACTACTAACCTGTTAACAAAAAAACAAAAAGGGAGAGAACCCTCATTCCCTCCCCTTTATATTTCTATTGTGTAAACAATTAAAACCCAAAATACTCCTTTGCATTTCGATAACAAATATCGCTGACCATATTGCCAAGAAGGGTGATATCGTTGGGGAGTTCGCCGTTTTCAACATCGGTACCAAGGATATTGCAGAGTATGCGGCGGAAATATTCGTGACGGGGATAGGAGAGAAAACTGCGGCTGTCGGTCAACATTCCTACAAAACGGCTCAGCAAACCGTGGCAACTCAGGCAGTTAAGTTGTTTTTCAATACCGTCTTTCTGATCCAAAAACCACCAAGCCGAACCCCACTGCATTTTACCGGGAACAGAGCCGTCTTGAAAATTGCCTATCATTGTGGCAAACACCTCGTTGTCGGCGGGATTTATATTATAAAGTATGGTTTTGGCAAGTTGGTCGGTAGAATCCATTTTGTCTAAAAATCTTGCCATACTCTGCGCTTGCGAAAAATCGCCGATGCTGTCGAATCCGGTGTCGGGACCAAGCGATGTAAGCAAACGTGTGTTGTTGTTGCGGATAGGTCCGGCGTGGAATTGCTGCGTCCAACCTTTTTTATGTACCTGAACAGCAAAACGATAAAGGGCTGCGCTCTTAAATTTGAGAATTTCCTCGGCGGTAAGGCTGTAACCTGTGCGCACTTTTTGGAAAATGTTTTCGATTTCGGCGTCGGAATACGATTCGGCATAGAGAAAATCCAATCCAAAATCTGCCAAACGGCATCCGCAATCGTGAAAATGGTCGATACGGCGGTCTAAGGCATCAAACAGCGCGTTAAACGAATTGATTTCTACTCCCGAAACCTCAGCCAACTTGTTGATATAAGCATTGTAAGCCTTAGGGTCAGATACTTCCGAAGCCTTGTCGGGTCGCCAAGCGGGCAGCACTTTTATTGGGCAGTCGCTGTTTTTGATTTGGATATGATATTCGAGCGAATCCACAGGGTCGTCGGTGGTACAGAGAGTTTCCACATTCATTTTTTTGAGCAATCCCCATACGCGGAAATCATCTTGTGAAAGCATTTCGGAGGTTTTGTTCCAAATTTCGTCGGCAGAATCGGGATTGAGAAGGTCGTCAATGCCAAAATAGTCTTTGAGTTCAAGGTGAGTCCAATGATAGAGGGGGTTGCGCAAAGCGTATGGAACAGTTTGCGCCCACGCCTTAAACTTTTCGTAATCGGAGCCGCTGCCGGTAACAAATTTTTCATTGATACCATTGGCACGCATAGCACGCCACTTGTAATGGTCGCCATAGAGCCACGCCTGAGCAATATTGTCGAACTTATGGTTTTCGGCAATCATCTTGGGCGAAAGATGGCAGTGATAGTCGATAATCGGCTGATTTTTGGCAAACTGATGATATAGAGTCTGCGCAGTTTTATTTTTTAATAAAAAATTATCTGTTATAAATGTTTTCATAGAATTTATTTAACAATCGGTTTGTATTTTGGTACTAAGGTCTTCATTATTACCCACGCAATTAGGTAAGCCACAGCGCAATAACAGAACACCATCATATAAGCGGCGGGTTTGCCCGTTACGCCAAAGAAAGTGAATCCGTCGCCGAGTTCCTCAGCGTGTGTAAATAGTTTTCCAGAACATTTGTTGATGGCAAATGAGCACAATCCGCCAAACAAAGTACCTATGCCTGTGATAGTTGCTATGGCAGATTTTGGGAACATATCGCCAATGGTAGAATAGAGGTTGGCCGACCAAGCCTGATGTCCTGCGCCTGCGAGACCAATAATTATGCAAGGCCACCAAACCGACGTACTTGCCAAAGGCTGAGCAAACATTGCGAATATTGGCAAAAATGCGAATATAAGCATAGCCCTCATACGTCCGGCGTAGGGGTTCATGCCGAGTTTTTCAACAAAAATCTTGGGCAAATAACCGCCAACAATCGACACCGCTGTAACAATAGCGTAGAGTATGAATATCAGCAACTGACCCATTGTAGATGTGGACGGATAGCCAAGTTCGGAGAAATATGCCGGCGCCCAAAAGAGGAAAAACCACCAAACGCCGTCGGTCATAAACTTGCCAACGATAAACGCCCAAGTTTGACGGTATTTAAAACAATCAAGAATAGAGAATTTAGGGCCGTCGCTGTCGGCATTTGCGTCGGAAGCCTTTGCCTCGTTAGCCTTGTCGGATTCGATGTAAGCAAGTTCGGCTTGGTTTACGCGCTTGCTTTTCGACGGTGCAGAATATAGCCAGAGCCATAATCCAGCCCAGATAAAGCCGATAGAACCGATGATGATAAAAGCCATCTCCCACCCCATACTCTTAGCCAAAAGAGGAATGGTAAGCGGAGCAGCAAGTGCGCCCACAGATGCTCCTGCGTTGAATATCGACGTTGCGTATGCGCGGTCTTTCTTGGGGAAATATTCGGCGGTTACTTTGATAGCAGCAGGGAAGTTGCCCGCCTCGCCAGTGGCAAGTATTATACGGCAGCCGAGAAACAGCCAAACGCTGATAGTGGATACTGTCAATGCAATTTCAGAGCCTTTTTCGATAGCGCGAAGAGCCTCCACATTGTCAACGCCAGCAAGCGACATTGTGGTAACGCCGCAGGCAGCATGCAGACACGCGCCCACCGACCAAATTACAATAGCCCAGATGTAGCCCTTTTTGGTGCCCATCCAGTCGATAAATTTGCCGGCAAAGAGCGAAATCACCGCGTAAAAGATTGAAAATACGGCAGTAATGTTGCCATAATCATTGTCGTTCCAATGAAAGTCGAGGGCGATAAAGTCTTTCCACGTGAGGGAAAGCACCTGACGGTCGAGATAGTTGACCGTAGTTGCCACAAAGAGCAACGAACAAATCACCCAGCGGAATTTAGTCATTCTATCTGACATAGCACCTCCCGCTTAAAAGTGTTAAAATATTGATTTTCATTTAAGTAAAAATTAGTAGTGTTTTTATAATCATTCTTCTTGTGAAGCGTATATTCCAATAAAATCGCCAGAAAAAGCGTGGTTGCCAGGTTTATTGATATTCATATAATCAGATGACATTTCGTCAGTAAGTATCTGCCAATCTGAATCATCGCTAAAACGGAATTTAGCTGTTAAAAATTGATCTTTATAATTGTCGATATTGAGATAAATACGTCCGTTAAAATCATTAGTGATATCACATTCTGCTTCGATCACGTCTTCAAGGCTCTCTTTGAGCACAACCTTTTTTAATTGCAGAATAGTATTTTCGCCACGTTTGGTTACGCCAAAAATAAGATTGTTTCTATCGCCGAGAAACATTGCAAGACCTGCAAATTCGTGTTCGTTTTCTGGTTTAAAATCCATTTCGGTGCCAAACGAAAATCTGTTGTTAAGTACCCTAAGTGAAAGGAAACCACAATGACGGACACTGCGGAAATTATTGATTTCTAATGGTATGCAAATACCTTCAGCACCGTTTGGATATGTTGCCGTGCCCACAGGTGTACGCAAAAACGACCAATAGCGCGACAAGGTGTCAGAATAAAAATGTTCGTCCATTTTGATATTACCATGCGGAATAAACCTACGGTCGTTGCTGTAGCTTGTTCCGGCAAAGGGCATATCAATAACGCGCGGAATAGCTTGGTCGTGCTCAAGAACTGTAGGCCATCCGTCTTCGGTCCATTTTACAGGCAAGAGAAATGTTTCGGCACACATAAAATTGCCGTTAAATTCATCTTCGCGCACACCTTGGAATATCACATACCAACGTCCGTCGGCAAGTTCAAGATAATCAGCATGTCCCACGCACGATATTTGATTGGGAGATTTTTTTAGATAGCGTTGTGTAAGGTTAGGATTTTTTTCATAATGCTCGTATGGTCCAAAAATATTTTGTGAACGGTAGATACACGATGCAAACCACATACCCAAGCTGCCACCCTCCGAAGCCGAAAGATAGTAATATCCCTCGTGCTTATACATGTGTGGCGACTCTAACCAACCGGGTTTTTTAGAAATATCGTGTCCGCCTTCGAGTATTGCAATACGATCGCCAATAGTATTACATTGGTCGAGGTCAAATTCTTGAATATAAATTACTTTATAGCCATCGTAAGGAGGGTCGTATTTGGGATCGCCCTGATGAATAAGGTATGCTTTGCCATCATCGTCGAAAAATAGAGTAGCATGAATACCAGTCATGCCATAAAACTGAGGATCAGACCATTTGCCGGCAGGGTCTTTTGCCGAAACTATAAAGTGTCCGCCGCCACCAACAAAAGTGCCTGTGATATAAAACATATCATGTTCTTTGTTGTAACGTATTGTGGGGGGATAAATACCGTCGTTGCTACGTAGCGATGAGTTGAGATATTGTTTGTCGGTGGGTAAGGCAAAATTAATCAATTCCCAATTGACTAAATCTTTGCTATGATAAATAGGTATGGCAGGAAACATCGAAAACGTTGCCGAAGCCATATAAAAGTCGTTACCTTTTCTACAGATACTCGTACCGGGGTGCGATCCCTGCAAAATAGGATTCCACATTTTACCTTTGGTTAGCTCGGTAGAATCAAAATAGACATCGCGGCCCTCGTAGGTAAAATGCTTAAAAAATGCTTGTCCCGATCTAATATTATAATTAGAATAGCATCCAAAAGAAAGCAAAGCCGGCAGCAGCAACAGCAACCGTAAGTTTTTTATAATCATTTTTCTCATCAAACAAAGCAATTAAACGTAACAAATAAAAGGTGTCCGCCACAAAAAGCAACGGACGCCTACAAAAATTAATGCCTATTTATCTAATCCTTCGATAGTCTGAATCTTGCCGTCCTTATCGTATTGCAATTCGCAAACTTTAAGGCTGCGGAGCCAAGTTTTGCCTTCGGAGGGAACACAGTCGTGATGGAAGAGATACCATTTGCCGTTGAACTCTACGATAGAGTGGTGTGTGGTCCATCCTACTACGGGAGTGAGGATTACGCCCTGATAGGTGAAGGGGCCGTAAGGATTGTCGCCGATAGCGTAGCAGAGCATGTGGCTGTCGCCGGTAGAGTACGAAAGGTAATACTTGCCGTTGTACTTGTGCATCCACGATGCCTCGAAGAAACGGTGGGGATCGCTTGCTTTGAGGGGTTTGCCGTCGTTGTCAACGATAAGCACAGGACGGGGAGCCTCAGCAAACTGCAATACATCGTCGCTCATCTTTACTACGAAGCTCGGAAGTGCGGGCATATCGGGTTTTGCAAAAAGTTCGCCGTTGCGTGTGGGCTCGGCACCCATATCTACGAGACCGTTGTCGTCGCCGTGTTTGCCGTGGATAGGAGCAAAACCGGGAGCAAAAGGCTGCCACCATTGGAGCTGTCCGCCCCAGAGACCGCCGAAATATGTGTAGATAGAGCCGTCGTCGTCTTTAAACGCGCAGGGGTCGATAGAGAACGAGCCACGGATGGGTTGCGGTTGCGGAATGAAAGGACCTTCGGGCTTGTCGGCCACAGCCACGCCAAGACGGAACACGCCATCGTATCCCTTGCCTGAGAATATGTAGTAGTATTTGCCGTTTTTCTCAACTACGTCGCTGTCCCAAAGCTGTTTTTCTGCCCACTGTACGTCCTTAACGTCGAAGATTACGCCGTGGTCGTTTACATTGCCGGTCATCGGGTCGCCGTCGATCGAAAGTGCGTGATAGTCTTTCATTTGGAAGTGTCCGCCATCGTCATCTTCTTCGGCGTGAGCCTCCCAGTCGTGCGAGGGGTAGATGAATATTTTGCCGTTGAAAACGTGAACAGCGGGGTCTGCCATATAGTCGGCAGGGAATAAATATCTTTTCTGTGCCATATTGGAAATTGGTTTAAAAAATTAAAGTTCGTACTTAATAATAAATTACGACAAATGTAAGGATATTAAATGAAAACAACAAAAACCGTCAAAGAAATTTTAACGATTTTTGTTGTTTTGTTACACTGATAATAAAAAAATAGATCTAGAGTGCTCACAGCACCCTCCTACCCTATATTGAAGTATTCAACGGTCTTTTTGAGGTTTTCGCTCTCTTCGGCAAGGGTTTGGCTCGACGAATAAAGCTCTTCTGACGATGCCGAATACTGCTGTGTGATTTCGTTTAGCTGCTGCACGGCATTGTTGATAGAGGCGATGTCCGAAGTCTGCTCGTTGCTTGCCTCTGCAATCTCGCGTACCAGAAGGGCTGTTTTCTCAATTTCGGGAAGAATATTTTGGAGAAGTTTTCCAGCGTCTTCGGAAATGCGTACGCCCTCTTTGCTCACCTTGTCGATTTCTGATGCGGCTGTTGCGCTGCGCTCGGCAAGCTTTCTTACCTCGGCTGCTACCACTGCGAAACCCTTTCCGTTTTCGCCTGCACGGGCTGCCTCTACTGCGGCGTTGAGCGCAAGTATATTGGTTTGGAACGCAATCTCGTCGATAATTGAAATCTTGGCTGCGATGTCTTTCATAGCCGATACCGAACGCAAGCTTGCCTCGCTGCCTTCGCGGATGCTTTCGAGAGCCTTCTGCGCTATCTTCTCGGTTTGACGTGCGTTTTGGTTGTTCTGCTCGATCGACGCGCTCATCTGCTGTACCGATGCCGAAACCTGCTCTGCCGATGCCGCCTGCTGTCCTGCGCCGTGACTCATCATCTCCGATGCGTTAGACATTTGTGCGCTGCTCTGATAGATATTGTCGGCACCTGCTATAATGTTAGAAACCACAGTTTTGAGGTTGTTGTTCATTGTGTTGAGCTGATTTGCCATCTCGGAGAACTCGTCGCCGGTGTTGATTTCCACATTGGCGGTAAGGTCGCCCTCGGTGATGCGCTTGATGCCTTCCATCGACTTGCGTATGGGGTTGATGGTGCTGCGGGTCATCGCAATTATCAATATTACACATATTGCAATCGAAACCAAAAGGAGCGTTACCATAATTTTTTGACTACCCGACATTGTGTCGCTGAGCGAGAGAATTATGTCGTCTACCTTTTTGGCGTGTTTGGCGTTGAACTCTTTTTCAAGAGCGATAATTTCCATACTTATTTCGTTGGCTTTCTGACGGCAAGCTCCTACCTCAGCCATCTGAGTATAATAGGTCTTAGATATTTGGGAATATTCCTGCATCTGCTTAACCATCTCGTTGTGAGTGGAAGCCATACCGATAGCGGGAGCAAACTTAGCCACCTCCTTTACCAAATCGGTTGTGCGTTGCAGAGCCTGCTGAATAAGTTTCTGATCCACGATAGAACCTTTTGAAATGTCTACTTGGTGAATCAAATCCGACAAAGCTTTCTGACGCTGAGCCGATTCCTTAGCGTTATTCTTGTTGGCTGATGCGATTACTGCCAGTTGAAGTTTTTCGAGATTCGGGGCAAAATGATTGTCTTTGAGGTCGTTCATCTGCTCGTGAATAGCCACCATCTTGATGCCTAATTCCATACTGTGGTGCACTATCTGCTGAAAACGGGCAGTTTTGGCAATCATCGAGTCAATAAGCACTCGGTCGTCGTCCTCTGCCATCTCTTTCATCTGCTGAAACTCGTCCATCACCTCTTTGAAATGCACAAGAGCCGAATTGCGCTTGTTGACGTCGCGGGTGGATTCGTAGTTTTGAATGTCGGACAGTGCCAGCAACGAGTTTTGATATGCTAGAATTCCCAAATCCTTGGCGGGTATCGCCTTTTGAAAAAAGTAGTTGGCGCTGTTTTTAGAGTTGCTCATTATAATGATGCCCATTACAATGGCGAAACCTGTAAGCACCAGAATCAGACCGAACTGAAAAGTAATTTTTCGGGCTACCGAATGTTGTTTTGTATTTGCCATAAACTGTGGTTATTTATCCTAATTATTTCAAATTTGTAACAAAATCCTTGCAAAAAATAGTCATAATGCGCTGTTTTTTACGCAAAATACAAAAAATTGTTACCTTTCAAAATTAACAATACGTAAAAAAACGGATAAGCCATTTTTAACGGCTTATCCGCATTTTTATATTAATGTTTTCTATGGGGGAAAAACTATTTATACTCCTCCGCCAACTTGATTATAGCGTCTACAAAGGGCTTTGTCTGATAGTTGCGGTCGATGGCGAGGGGATAGTCGGTGCGACCGGGCATAGGCCAGCCATTTTTCCAACTGTCGCCGTCGGTGAGTCCCCAGAATGTTACACGGTCGATAACGTCGGCGTGTTTGAGGTAGATTTTAAAGAGTTTTACAAAAAAGTCGGTCTGCTCCTGAGCCTTGGCAGCGGGAAGGCTGTCGGTGTATGGGTTCATCTCTTTCATATACTCAAAGTTGGTCTCCACTGCCGCGCCGTAATTGCCGGTAGGCCAAGGCAGAACGCTGAGGTCGAGTTCGGTAATCATCACCTTTACACCCTCGGCAGCGTATGCCTCGATGCTTTTTTCGTATTCTTCGAGATTGGTGTCGAAAGCCACGTGCGACTGCATTCCAATACCATCAATGCGGCATCCAGCGGCTTTGAGGTCGCGCACAAGTTTGATAACTCCCTCACGCTTAGCAGGATTGTCCATACCGTAATCGTTGTAATAGAGTTCCAAATCGGGGTCAACCTCGTGGGCAATTTTAAAGGCAATTTCGATAAAATCAGGACCAATAATATTAAAGAAAGGCGACTTGCGGAGCGAACCGTCTTCCATCACAGCCTCGTTTACCACGTCCCAACCTTTGATTTTGCCTTTGTAACGGGTAAGCACGGCGGTGATATGCTCGCGCATACGGTTGATAAGTTCTTCACGTGTAACAGGCTGAGCCATATCGTCTTTCAAAAACCAGTAAGGCAGTTGCGAATGCCATACAAGGCAATGACCAGTAAGCACCTGACCATTTCGCTGAGCCATTTCTACAAGAGCATCCGCCTCGCGCCAGTCGTAAAGGTCTTTTTTGGGATGGATTTCCTCAGGTTTCATACAGTTTTCGGGCACAACAGCCGAAAAATTGTTGCGGATAGCGTTAACGACCTTAGGGTCGGTGCTAACAGCCTGACGCACATTGATAGCCGCTCCTATAAGGAACTTGCCGTCAAACGCCTTGCGCATCGAAGGCTTGCCATCGTCAACATATTCGCACTTAATTTCTTTCGGTTGGTTTTCAGCGGGTTGCGCACCCTGTTTGCAAGCAGCAGTTAAAGCCAATGCAGTAATTACCGTTAAAGGTAATGCTTTTGATTTAAGATTCATAGGTATAAAATTACAAAAATTAGTGATGTATGATGTCCTTTTTTCGAGGGCAAAGGTAAAAAAAAGAAATAATTTGAAGGTAAAAATAAAAATTATCAACGAATTAAACGAAATACACGAAAACTAACCTAAATAAGAAATAATTACGAATACCGCAAGCGGTGACGAATACACATCCAATCATAAAGTTTTATATGAAGGTTTTATTAAGAAGGTTTTATAAGTAATCTTTATTAAGAAAGTTTAAACAAGCTGAGATTCGTTTAATTCGTAAAATTAGGGAACAACTTGTTGTTTCCTAATTATTCGAAAAAAATAATTTCGTTTTAATTCGTGTAATTCGTTGATAAAAACTACCCTTTGTTACCATTTCGCAAAAATGTTGAGATGCTAACATAACGTTTGTTACTATCTTGCAAAAATGTTGAAATCAAAAAAAACTGTTTGTTACTATCTCCCTAAAATCTTGAAGTCCTAACATAACGTTTGTTACTATCTCCTAAAAATCTTGAAATCAAAAAACACGTGTTTTTTTTCATTTCGCAAAAATGTTGAGACGCTAACATAACGTTTGTTACTATCTTGCAAAAATGTTGAAATCAAAAAAAAACTGTTTGTTACTATTTCCCGAAAATCTTGAAGTCCTAACATAACGT
>JAGCDD010000258.1 GCA_017651345.1 Bacteroidales bacterium
ATCGAAACCGTCGTCGCCGCTGTATTCCATATAATAAAACTTGTCGTCGATTTTTTTCACCGACAACGCGCCGCTCACCAAGTCGCCAAACGCCATATAGACGAGCACCCCCGCCAAAATCATCAAGCACAACAGGCTGATGAAGATTATTTTAATCGCTTTTTTCATAATGTATTTGTTTTTTTTGATTGTAATGTTACAGATTTTGTGCCAATATCAGCAAGTGGCTGATTGATAGTGTTGTAGTTATTTGGATGTGATGTAAAAGTGTAAAGTTTTTTTACAGGTGGTGTAAGGAAATTTTACAATGATGATGATGGAAAATAATTTGCAGTTATGAAAATAAACAATTATATTTGCGGAAACAAAAAGTATTGTATTATGACAGCAATGGAATTGAACGCGCAGATTTGGCGCGATATGGCAGCAATTGCCGACAGTGAGCCGCTGATGAGCAAATTGGCAAAGTATCTCAAAAAACTTGTCAAAATCAAGAATGAAGACCCTACGCTGATGACGAAGGAGGAATTTTTTGCGCGTGTGGATGAGGCAAAGGCGCAATATGACAGGGGCGAGGCGCATGTAATGCTGCCCAATGAAAATTTGACAGAATATTTGAGACGTCGTGGCTATGATATATAGGATTGTGAACACGCCAAGGGCTGATGATGATATGGTGAAACTCGCCAAAAGCGAGCCAAAGGCGTTTGCTAAGGCTCAGGCTCTCATCGAGGAACTCAGAGAGCATCCACGCACCGGTACCGGGCATCCTGAACAGTTGTCGGGAGACCGAGCCGGGCAATGGAGTCGTCGTATCACCCAAAAACATCGGCTTGTGTACGAAATCAATGACAACGAAGTGATTGTGCTTGTACTTACTTCATACGGTCATTATGATGACAAATAAGGTGCTGTTATGACAAAAATTTCTTTGCCCAAAAGGCAGACGAGGAACTCAACAGGCTGTGGGAAAACGGCAACCTTGACAACGACAAAATCGAGAATTTCAGACATTTGCATCAAAGGACGGCGTATAGATAAATCGCTTTGCACGTTTCATTGCTGCAATGCGATTTATCTTAATACAAACCGACAACTTTTTAGTTGAATCCCATGGTTTATTATTCATCCTTATCATCCTTACGATAATCGTAACCTTGATCCTTCAAGTAGGCTCCGAACACAACGATTAGCAAGAAGATAATAATCGAAACTAAACAACACGTCATAACACATTTTTTTAATTATTAATACTTTATTTAGTTCTTGAATAAATTAGGAAAGATGTTTTCCTATGATTTTCAAACGGAACTCCTCATTTACTTGCTCCCATTTTTTATGTGTTTTAGCAATAATTGCATTAAAAACAGAGGTTACATATGTTTCAACATAATATCGAAATGGTTGAAAATCAAATGACAAATTTCGCTGAATTTGATTTTTATCCGCAAGTTTTTCAACAAACTCTAATGTGGTATCTATTGTTGATAAAACATTTTTTTTCTCAAACCCACTTTTTTTGATATTTGCAATACACATAGAGTATTGATTCCCCAACTCATCATCCAATTGCTCGATGTTCTTATTCATTTTTTTAGCAATTTCATAAAAAACGTTGGAAATCAAATTGTATGCGTGTATTTTTGCTGTATCGGTATCAAATTGGCAATCAATTTGATAATCATTGGCAAGTTCATCAACCTTGCTAATAACATTATCAATAACAGATAAGAATCGGGGTATTCTGTCGCCTTTACTCATTTTGTTTTGCCTTTTAGTTTCATCACCCTTCCCGGCGGTTGATTTCTCCGTTATTATCTTAGAAAAGTCCCTTAACCCTAACATTCAAGAGACTTTTCCAAGTTCTTCTACTAAGGAATAGTGTGCTTTTACGATAGTTTTTACAAGTCAATGTTGCTGATGGTATTTCTAAGTTTAGAGAAACCAATTCCACTTTTTAGACAGCACTCCTCTTATACACTTAAAAACTTGTGTATGAATACATCATCACTGCACCGTCAGGAATGTCATCCCATCCATCTCCCGCTTGTTTTTTATACCGCTCAAAAGTCACATAGATATTTTTATTGATACGGTATGATTGATAACCATACCTTTTCTGACCTATATACAACTGTGATTGTTGATGGTCATAGTACAACTTCAAAAAACATTCTTTCAGACTTGGCGGAATATTGCCAACATTCGGCATATCAAATACACTTTTCAAATATGGAGAGTATTTTTCTATGCCTTTTTCTATGCAAGCGTTTTCCACGGCTTGCAATTCACGCATTGGTCTATTGTAGTAATATGAATAATTGATTCCCCATTCATCTTTGTCAATATTCTGTATTGTTTCATACACTACATAATCAGGAAAGGCCTCTCCTTGATAATCGTGTTCGTCGTCAAAGAGGTAATACTCCTGTTTGTTTGCAGTGCAATACAGTAGGCGCAAGTTTCCGTCCTTATTAAACTTGAATGCGAAGTCGAATCCTTTGTCGTTTTCAATAACTTCTTCATCGGGATCCGGGTCGTCGGAATCGCCCATTTCCCATTGTTGATTAGAATTGTTTCGCTGTCCGCAAGAGCAAATCAATCCAAGAACCATTGCCGAAACAAAAAGTATGATTTTGTTTTTCATATTTATTGTGGTTTTAATGGTACGAAGATTCACGAATCTTCGTACCATTTGTTAGACATTTGTTTTCTTTAATCTTCTTCCATATGCCACCATAGGATTTGATCGTATGAATCCGCGTCGTATGAACGCATCTCACCGCCAAATCGGTGAAAAATTCTTTCAACTTGGCGGTCTATACTACTATCACTACAATATGCATTGTAATCATCTTTGTCGTCAAAATACGCTGTGTATTGGTACAGGCCCCTTGTATCTGTTTCTCCATACGTGACACTTACATCACACGAAAACAGATTCCTTATTTTGTTTTTTATTTGATTTCGATGATAACTTGACAGTGACATAAATCAATGCTGTTTTAGTTTTTTCTACACCCTTTCCCCGGCGGCTCGATTTTTCCGTTTATCTTACACTGCAAAGTTAAACCCCATCATCGAAAACTCCAAGCCCACCACGTAGCGAATATTTCGACAAAAATGTTACGAATTTTTCGACACTTGGGTGTTGATTTCGGTGCAGACTTCTTGAAAAAAGTTGTAGTCGAGGATTAAGCAAATGCGTTTAAGAAGTTGCGTGTCAAGGTCTTCCTTTTTGAAAATGTTATAGATGTTTGTACGGTTGCAGTTGAGTTGCTCGGCAAACCACGTTACCGTGCGACCTTGCTGTTTGAGGACTTCTCTGATTTCGTTGCCGATATGCGCCATTTCCCTTAATAAAAATGCTACGTCTGACGAAATCCCTATTTCAGACCGGACACAAAAAAGGCGTGGAATTTCATATTCTGCCCGTTCCCACGCATTGAGGTCTTCGCATTTACCCGTGTACTGTTGAACCGGGCAGCGAACCCCAACGCCGTATTGTGTATAATACCAAGGCATACGAATATCCTTCGCATACCGATACTACACGTCCACAGCATTTATCGCTGCCACGTTTCCGACAATACACTTATTAAGACTTTTGCGAAGTTCCAATGCGTCAAAAACATAGCGTCATAAACGCCTAACATATATTTTCATCGCCCCGCCCACACAAAGTTTCGCGGAAGCAACGTTGCAAATGTAACAAACTTTTTCAATGGGGCAAAAAGTTTTTTCGTGAGAGGTGATTTTTGATTATATTTTGCCAATTCTTATAGTTTTTATATATTTGCGGCAAAATATAATTGAATTATGAGCAAATTTTTTTCGCAAAAATTTAATTACACCAGCCCCGCAAAATACACAGGTACACACTCCACATCGTCCTCCTTCCTATAATCCTTGGTATAAATAATATACCGACTGCCCACGTTGTGTGAAAATTTTTCGCAGAAGGCGTCCAAAGACTTGTGTGACTTGTAGCCCGACGACTTCACTTCTATCGGAACCACCTTGTTGCCACGCGACAGAAGGAAATCCAACTCGTAATTATGGTTGTGGTCGGCAGGGAAAGTGTAGTAAAACAACTCGTTGCCAGTAGTATGGAGCATCTGAGCCACAAGGTTTTCATAGACATAGCCAAGGTTCGCTTCGAGTTTGTCGGAGAGGAGTTTTTGATAGATTACGTTGTCGGCGTAAACCTTGTTGCGGAAGGCAAGCGTAACGAACAATCCCGTATCAGCCATAAACATCTTGTAACGCGAATAGTCTTGAAACATTCCCATACCGACGCTCGGGTCGTTGACATGGTAAGCCATCACCACCGCCTTGCTGTCCTGCAATTCGGAAACGATGTCGGCGACACGGGCTGCCGTCTGATTTTCGAGGACGCTGCCCACCTGATAACGCGACGCATTGCTGTTGAGTTGGCTTGGAATGGCGGCAAAAAGTTTTGATGCACGACCCGAAGCGTCCAGTTTCATAAAATCGTTGTCGTAAAGATCCAAAATGGCACGTTTGGCATCGTCCACCTCGCGCATATCGTTGTAATTCAGGTAAGCGTCCACAGCCTGCGGCATACCGCCAACAAGCATATAGAGCCTGAGTTCGCGCATCCATTTGCGGTGTACGGCGTCGCCCATCGGACGTTTCATCTCAAACGCCTGACGCTGTTGTTCGGGAACATTGTCCTTGCCCACCGCCCAATAAAACTCATCCAAATCCATAGGATGAAGCGTCAGGTTTTGTTCTTCACTCGGTATCAGGATGTTCTGAACGTTTTTTCGGATAGACAGCAACGACCCCGTCTCAATATAATCGTAACGTCCGTCCTTGACAAGATGCTTGATAGCCTGACGCGCACGCGGATTAAACTGAACCTCGTCGAAAATAATCACGGATTCACGCTTGTAGAGCGTGTCGCCCGTTATGTTTTGCAGCGATATGAAAAAAAAGTCCAAATCGGACATATCGTCAAACAAAGCGTTAATTTTTTTTGACGATTCCGAAAAGTCAATTAATATGTACGATTTGTACTCGTTTTTTGCAAATTGTTCCACCAAAGTTGATTTTCCAACACGACGCGCACCCTTGATGAGAAGGGCTGTCTTGCCCTTCTTGGTATTCTTCCAAAGGAGCATTTCGTTGTAAAGTTTTCTTTTAAAAATCATAACGCCATAATTTTTTGATATACAGTGCAAAGATAAAATATTTGTCGAAAATCGCAAAATGTTTTTCATCGTTTTTGTCGAAAATCGCAAAATGTTTTTCATTCGTTTTGTCGAAAATCGCAAAATGTTTGAGTTCTACAAAGTTTTTTCCACTTTCGCACCCTCGCAATCCAAAAAAATACTACCTTTGCGCTCAATACAACAACTAACATCTAATTCGTATGAAAGACAAGACATTATTACTCGCTGCAAGTGGGCTTACGCTACTCGCTGCGTGTGGTGGGCAGGTAGAGACGCCAACCTTCGATGCGCCGCAGACCACTCTCACAACCATTGGCAATCCCTACATCCCGTTGTGGGACCACATTCCCGACGGCGAACCTTACGTCTTTGAAGACCCCGACAATCCCGGCAAATTCCGCGTGTATGTATATGGCTCGCACGACATCGAGGTAAAAAACTACTGCGGACGCGACCAAGTAGTGTGGTCGGCAGACGTTGACGACCTCCTCCATTGGCGGATGGACGGCGTAATCCTCAAAGTGGATAAAAACGGCAAGGGCGAGCCGCAGAAAGAAGCCGACATCCTCTTTGCGCCCGACGTTACGCTCAAAGTGGACAAGGACGGCAAAAAGACATACTATCTCTACCCCAACAACCAAGTGGGCGGCAGAAACGGTATGGTAGCCAAGAGCAACCGACCCGACGGCCCCTTTGAAGTAATCAATTGGAGCAAGGCAAACCCCGACACAACGGACGGCGTATTGAAATTCGACCCGGCGGTATTCGTTGACGACGACGGCAAGGTCTATGGCTATTGGGGATTCGGCACATCGCACGTTGCCGAACTCGACCCTGAGACGATGGCAACAGTCAAGAAAGGAACAAAAGTAACAGTAAGAATGATTGGTGGTTTCGAAGACAAGGACGACAACGAGTTCCGCTTCTTTGAAGCCTCATCCATCCGCAAAATCAAGGACAAATACGTGTTCATTTACAGTCGTTTCACCAAGGACGGCGAATTTGGACTGCCAACCTCCAACTACACCCTCGCCTACGCTTACAGCGACACCCCGACAGGCCCGTGGACTTACGGCGGAACAATCATCGACGGCCGCGCCCGTGAGAAAGACCCCGACGGCAAGGTAATCCCATCAGCAACCCCCGACGGCAACACGCACGGCTCTATCTGCGAAATCAACGGTAAATGGTGGGTATTCTACCACCGTCAGAATGGCTTGAACGAATTTTCAAGGCAGGCAATGGTTGCGCCAATCACCGTAACCGTGGAGGAAGGCAAAGGCGGCAAGGTAACAATCTCCGAAGGCGAATACAACTCGGAAGGTTTTTCTGTTGACGGCTTGAACCCCACCGACATCCATCCCGCCGGCATCTGCTGCTGGCACACAGGCCCCAAGAGAGCATTGCACGAATGGCCCAACAACACCTTCTACGGCTCGTATGTTGCCGCTGCATACGGCACCACACCCGAGAGCAACCTCAAAGAGCCTTACGCCCTCAAAAACAACATCAACCCCGTCGTCCTCAATACCGACGGCTCTATTGTGGGCTACAAGTATTTCAATTTTGACTGTTTCAAGGGCAAACAGGATGTCTATCTCCTCCTCGGTATGATTCCGCAAGGCATTGAAGGACAGATTGATGTCTATATCGACCGTCCGTGGACACAGCAAGGCGGCAAGTGCGTCGGCACATTGAAGATAACACCCGATATGCCGCAGACCTCAGCCGAACAGCCCATCAAACTCGACGGCGTAAACAATTTGACCGGCAAACACGCCGTTTACCTGTTGATGAAGTCCCCGACCAAAGAAAAGTCAATCTGCACGTTGGAGACCATCAGGTTCGCGGCGAAATAATCAACAATCAATATGAAAAAAATCCTTTCCATCGCTATCTTGGCGGTATTTGCCGTTTGCACTGCAAGCGCACAGAGTCCAGAAACACTCTGGAACACTTGGCAGAAGACGATCACCGTCCCCGAATCGCAAGACCCGCTCATCGACAGACTGTTCACGGCTTGGGGCAAGGAGTTTCCGGGAGTGTACCTCAACGTCTTCAACCAATTCAAGGCAACCGGCAAAACCAAAAACGTTGAAATTGGCGGAGAAAAGTTAAACTTCAAAGTTGCCTACA
>JAGCDD010000259.1 GCA_017651345.1 Bacteroidales bacterium
CACTCCTCCGTCTCAGGTAGATACGTTGATTATGATACAAAAAAAATACCGTCAAAAAGGATGTTCTTTCGGCCGGTATTGTAATTATTCTATCGTAAATCTTTTTTATTTGAACAACAATTGATAAACATCTGTAAGATAATCTCTTGCATTCATCCAAGTGTGACCGCCTTCGGTTTCCTTGTATTTGTATTCGATGCCGCGTTTGTCGAAATATTCGCGGTGAGTTTTTACGTGGTTGTACAAGAAATCGTCGGAGCCAACGCCATACCAAAGAACTTTGAAATTTTTCTTCATATTTTCTTTGGTCAAAAGGCTCGAAAACTCCTTGTCCATAGCCTCAGGAATGAGGTACGAACTAAACGATGCCATATTGGCAAACTTGTCGGGATTAGAGAATGCGGTGTATTGCGACTGTCCGCCTCCACGCGAAAAACCTGCAATGGCACGGCTCTCACGGTCGTTTTTGGTGCGGAAATTCTTTTCTACAAAAGGCATAATTTCGTTGGTGAGTACGCGTGCAAACTGCTGATACATAGGTACTGCGTCCATTGTTGCGGGATTGGGAGTGCCGTGGAGCATATTGCCGTAAGGAAGCACCACAATCATAGGCACAGCCTTGCCGTCGGCAATCAAATTATCAAGAATGGTGTTGAATTTGCCCACTTTATACCAAGTTTCTTCGGTGTCGGTGGTGCCGCTAACAAGGTAGAAAACAGGATATTTTTTGTTGGGATTCTGTTCGTATTCGGCAGGAGTATAGACAATTAGCGGACGGTAAACACCAAGTTCGTCGCTCTTGTATTGCATATAAGTAACGCGTCCGTGGGGAACGTCTTTGATGGTGTAAAGTTGCTCGTTGTCAGGTACTTGGAAAAGCGAAGCCTTGAAATTTTCGTTAGGGAAAATATCCATATTTGCTGGGTCGGAAATCGAAACGCCGTCTACAACAAAATTATAAGGATAAATGTCGGGTTTGGGCGAGTTTAATGTGATGGACCACACGCCGTTAGCATTTTTTACCATAGGCTGCAAACCTTCGGTAAATTGCGACGAAAATTCCACTTTTTTAGCGTTGGGAGCGTATACGTTGAAAGTTGCCGAGCGAAGTTTAGCCTTGCTGTTGTCGCGAACCATCTTGTTTTGCTCACGGTCGAAATAAAAATTCATAACGTGCATTACGGGCGAAACAAGGTTGTTTGCCCTCGGATTAGAGTTGTCTTTTGGTGTAATGCCCTGTAATTGAAGCATTTTGAAGGCATAACGGCGACCCAAAATTCTGTAACCTTCGGCGGTAAAATGCAGTTGGTCGAAGTTTTCGGGGCAGGCGCTCGAACTAATTGCGTGAGCGTTTTTGATTACCTCAGGCAGACGGTTGATAAGCGGATTGTGGGCAGCGCAAACGCCTCCACGGTCGCTGTTTACCACCTCGCCGGCAAGTAGCGGCACTTGGTCGGGATTGAGGTTGAGGTCTTTCATCAGGTTGTCGTACACCGACTTAACCATTCCGAGCCAAGCCTCCTGACCTGTGTTGGTTTCGCCCTGATGCAGAAGGATACCCTTGATAGTACCCTTTTTCTGAGCAATTTTTGCCATATCCACAAGACGTTGGTAAGGATTGTTGTTGTAAGCGGCAAGCATCGGCACCATCCAATCGGGACAAACTTTGCAATATGCTTCAATGCTATCTTTCATAAAAGCCTTGATGTCGCAACCGCCGATAGCAACATTTATAACGCAGATACTCACGTTTTTAGGAAGGTTTTCTACCATTGTTCTGCCAAAATAGTCAACGGGAGTAAGGCCTGTGTTTTCGCGGCAGAGAGGCGGCACGGCGGGGTAAGTTTTGCCCATTTTTCTACCCATTTTTGGAAAATCTACCGCAGCCATCATTTGATAGCGTGGGTCTATATTCTGACGGTCGATTTCTTCAATTTGGGCATTGCCCTCCATATTCGACTGTCCAAAACATAAATATACCTGAGTTTCAGGTTTTTGCGCCATTGCAGAAAACATCGTTGCCGCAGCGCAGAATGTTAATAAAAATCTTTTCATCTTTTTGGTATGTGTTAAAAAAATTGTGCTGTAAAGGTAGAAAAATAATTGCACACGTCGTATGTCTTTTGTAGTTTTGCATCAAAATTTAAAACAATGAAAATACGTTTTGCTACGCCTGCTGATGCGGCGCAATTGCTGAATATCTACGCCTATTATGTTGAAAATACGGCGATTACATTTGAATGGGATGTGCCTTTTGTTGAGGAGTTTGCCCAACGAATTGAGAAAACCAAAACTTTTTACCCCTATATTGTGGCTGAGGACGACGGCTTTATCAAGGGTTACGCCTACGCATCGCGTTTCAGGGTGCGCAAGGCTTACGATTGGAGCGTGGAATCGTCGATTTATGTGCATAAGGATTGCCGCCATCAAAATGTGGGTTCGGTGCTTTTGGCAGAGTTGGAACGTTTGCTCAGTCTTCAAGGTATTTTGAATGTAAATGCAAGTATCACAACATCTTGCGACCCCAACGATAAGTATGTTACCAATGCAAGCCGAAAGTTTCACGAAAAGCACGGTTATAGGTTTGTGGGCGAATTTCAAAAAAGCGGCTTTAAGTTCAACCGTTGGTACAATATGATGTGGATGGAAAAAATTATCGGCCAACATACTGAATGTCAGCCGACAATTAAAAATATCAATGATATAGACTGCGGTTTGTAAAACGAGGGTTAATAAAATTTGCTCCTCAACGGATTACCTGTGTAATCTAATTCTTTGGTCAATGTACAATTAAAAATATTACTAACTGTTCTTTTTCTTAATTCGTTATGACATAAAATGTTGACAACAAAATGATGATTTGTTGTTGAATTTCCGTCCATAGGTTCTATTGTAAGCGTGCCTGTTTTATAGTCCCATTTGATGAGTGTTTTACCGTATTTACCGCTTTGATAATCAAGAGTTTCGCCATCATCATCATAGAGTGTAAACTCGCAATCAGCACCCGAGTAGACCATAATATCTACATTGCCGTTTAAACCGTTTTTAACAACGATGCTGCCGCCTTTGGCAAATACAGGGATAAATCCGTTGTCAATCTTTGTTTTAACAGTTTGTCCGCCCTCGTAATGTATTGTGTTGTCGTTGAGAACAAACCATCCGCCTTTATTTATTGGCAGATAAGTCTCCCATTCTGTTACATCGGGTTCGGTTACTGGACTGATTAACAGCGATTTGCCAAACATATATTCGTATTTTTGTTCCAATGCTTTTGGGTCGTTGTAAAAATCAAAAACCAACGGACGCATAAGTGTGGAGCCGTTGAACGATACTTCGGCGGCGTTGGAATAGATGTACGGAAAGAGGCTTTTGCGCTCATTTATGCATCGTGTGATGATGCTTTGGGCTGTTGCTCCGTAACGCCACGGCTCGGTGTCGCTCATATATCCGTGAACGCGCATCAGCGGCAGATATACCGATAGTTCTATCCATCGCAACATTCGGTTGATGTAATCTTGATTTTTGTATTGGTCGAACGGACGGAAGAATCCGCCTGCATCGTAGGTCCACCACGGCACACCTGCCGCTTGAAGTCCCAATCCGCCCGTAATCTGACGGCGAAGAGTTTCCCAATCGTTGCCTACGTCGCCGCTCCAAAGTGCTGAGCCATAACGTTGTATGCCGAGAAATCCGCTTCGGGTGAGAATCATTGGGCGTTGGTTTTTGCGGTCGCGGATAAGTCCTTCATACACAGTCTTGTTTACCAACACAGGGTAGACGTTGCGCACGCGGTTGCCGTCGAGAGTGCCATTGTTTACAAAGCGATTTTCGAGGTCATCGTTTTCGGGTTCGGTAGCGTCTTGCCACCAAGCGTCGATGCCTGTGGGGAGGAGTTTTTGGCTAAAATTTTTCCAATATGCGGCGGCTGCGTCGGGGTTGAAAAAGTCGATCCAATCGGTGTTAGGTATGTAATATCCAGCGCGTTCCATCTCTTTGCCCACAGCGGAATTTTTGTCAATTTTTGACCATACCGAAAGCATCATCTTTACGTTTTTGGAGTGCAGATAATCGGTGAGAGCCTTGGGGTCGGGATAGTTTTCGGCATCAAAAGCCATTGAGTTCCAACCGTTTTTGCCCCAATACTGCCAATCTTGAACAATCACGTCCAAAGGAATATTTTCGGAAATAAACTTGTCGGCGGTTTCTTGAATCTCTTTTTGCGAGTGGAAACGTTCGCGGCAATGGATATAGCCCAACGCCCATTTTGGCATCAGAGGTGCTTCGCCGGTGAGTTTGCGGTAGGTGGCAATTATCTCGTCGGGAGTGCCTTTGATTATGGTGTAATCCACTGCGTCAGAGGGATATGCGGTTAGGGTTTGAATATTGTCGTTGATTCCAAAAAAGAGCACGGGGCGGTCGTTGTCGGATAGTTCGGAGATTACCTTGTGAGTGCCTTTGGTAAGATACACAATTGTGGACGCTGTGGGCGGCAACCAAACGTTCTGCATTTCGATAACAGTTTTGCCATCGATTTGAAGATTGTGGCGACGAGCCATTTTTTGTCCCACATCTAAGAGAATGGCATATTCACCGTCTTGATTTACAGTGATTTCTGCCTCGTAGAGATTGCGGTGGCGGACTTCCTGACGGCCTCCCTCGGTGGTGGTTACGTTTACCGTTTCGGTGGCTCCAACGCCCTCTTGTTTAGATAGTTGAACCTTGTTTTCAGGAAGGTTGAAGAATGTTTCGGCATAATTGTTCCAAATAATTCCGTAGCCTTTGCTCGAAATCAGCACCGGAATCGATATCTGCGTGTTTACCTGCGTAAGGCGGCGCGGCAGACCTTTGATATTGTTGAATCCGTCCTGAAACTGCCCAAGACCAAAAAAGAACTCGCTATCGCTGCTCGAAAATTTCAAAAAAGCGGTGTCGTTGCGGAGGGTTTGTTCCACAAGAGCGATGTCGGTGGGTTTTGCCTTAGATTCGCCGTTGAATTTGTCGGCGGTGTAAATCCAATCGGGCAACGAAGAATTTTGTTGCTGGCTGTATCTAACCCGTAGGGCATTGTCGGCAAGGGGTATGTAATACACCTGCTGCGCCGACACGTAAGATACGCAAATAGTTGATAATAAAGATACTAAGATTTTTTTCATAAGTGATGAGTTTTTTTATTTTGGGCAAAGATAGTATTTTTTTGTCAATATTTGTATTGCCGACAAAATTAACAAATAACCATTTTATTTAATCAAGACACCAA
>JAGCDD010000260.1 GCA_017651345.1 Bacteroidales bacterium
CGCGACGAATCACATTCCACGCCCTCGTAATCCTCCATTTTGATATCAAACTTGCTGATAAGTTTTAGCAATGCCGACGGTGTTCCCGAATTAAACCAAAAATCGTTTAATTGCTTATCTTGCAAAGCATTGATTACAGAATACGGATTATAGACATCAAGCATTTTGGGCGAAAAATGATAGCCGTCGTATTTGGCTTTGAAATAACGGATTGTATCATCAACAGTATAACCATTGTAATCAGCAAAATCTTGAATACCTTGGTTCAACTGCGACAACAATTCTTCGTTTGAAATACCGCAAATTGTTTGAAAATCAGGAAGTAATGAAATATCTTTAAGATTGTTAAGCGTTGAGAATATCGACATCTGCGAAAACTTTGTAATGCCAGTGATAAAAACAAAACGGATGTATTTGCCGAGGTCTTTCAACGGCGAAAAAAACTTGTTCTGTATGGCGCGGATTCTCTCTTGCAGTTCATCATTGTTGATGGTGTCGAGCATAGCGGCATCGTACTCATCAATGATTACAACAAGTCTTTGTCCTGTTTTTTTGAAGATATTGATTATGAGATTCTTAAACCTCACACCGCAATCGATGCCCTGCCTCTCTACTTCGAATTGCTTTTCAACACTTCTGAGCATTGCGTCAATAATTTCGTTGATACTCTCTTCCGAAACGTCTTTTGCACTCGCAAACGAAAGATTTATCACCGGATATTTGGTCCACTCCTTTTCCAAGGAGTCAATCTTCAACCCCTTAAACAAGACTTTGTTACCGTTGAAATATTCGTCCAACGTGCTGCACAGCAACGATTTGCCAAAACGCCGAGGCCTTGATAAGAATACATATCGGTATTCATTGGTCATTTTATAGATCAAGTCTGTCTTATCCACATAGACGTAATTCCCTTCTCTAATTGTACTAAACGTCTGCGTATCAACGGGATATCTGCGAGTTTCCATAGTTTTACGATATTATGTTACAAGGACAAAGGTAAATATTTTTTTTGAAAGATTATCTAATGTTAGAAAAAAATGGTTATCTTAGCGGACAATTCTTTATGATTATGGACTGCTGGGGCGGAGCAAAAATACGATGCGAGTTTTCAAAAACTCAGATCAACACCGACAACATTGTGCTGAAAACCATCTTCCACAACGTGCCGCAAATCACCATCACCGCCGATGGCAATGCGCTCACAATTCCCTCACAACCGATTTTCTTTACCAATTTCAACGGTTACTACGAATGTAATCATTATCAGGTTTACGGACCAATCACTGACAAATCAACCCTCAAAGTTGATTCCGACATCAAATCTGGAATAAAAATCTCCATTGGCAAAATCACCGACGGCCGCGCCACCATCCGCGCCGAATACAACGGCAAAGAAAAAGTATTTTTGATTAACTAATACATTGTAAGATTTTAATATTCACCGGGTTAATGAGAAGGATTAATCCGGTGAAGTTTTTTTTTGGGGGGGATACCTATCATCATATTATTTTTTTTGTTTACACAGAAAAATAGTGTATTTTTGCTGTCAGAATGTTACTAATTTTTTCAATATCAATTCTTGATGGCACTTAGGCATATATTTACAGTTCTAATAATAATTCTGATAAATGCGGCTTCGCAGACATCCCCCGCCCAGCGCAACTACCCCATCCGCGCCACGGTGCAATATACGCCTCCATACAGTCTGTTCCTCGGCGATTACGCAACCCCTAAACTCATCATCACGCTCACAGGTCAGGACTTGTTAGATGCCAACTGCCCATACAAACTCTCCATATCTCTCGAATGTCAGAATGTTCAAATCACAACAAAGCCATCATACAACCCTGCACCTTTATATATCAGCGGCGGACAGACCATTGTGCTCACAGGTGCAGAACTCGCAAGATATTTTGATATACAAAACCTCGACTTCCACGGCATCACCGCCGCCAAGTACCTTCAAGACGGACAACTGCCCGAAGGTTTTTATAGAATGAATATTAAAGTATTGAACTACAACGACAACCGACAGATAAGCAACACCGCCTTTGTAATGTTCAACGCACGGATGGGCAAGCCGCCAATCCTCACGCTACCAAAAAACAAGAGCCTAATACCGCCAAACCAACAAGTAATGCCCATAACATTCTCGTGGACTCCCAAAACAGTCGGCGCGTATCAATACCGTTTTGAAATTTGGGAGTGCGCCGTCCCCGACATACCTGTGCAGACCGTGGTAAGCACGGTAAGACCAATCCACACACAAACCACGTTCAGCCCGATGCTCACCATCCACCCAGCCAACCTGAATATGAAACCCGGCACGGAGTACGCTTGGCGCATAACGGTGGAAGACCCGCACAACCAGCAGAAATTCGCCAACCAAGGGCGTTCCGAAATTTTCACCTTCACCTATAAGCGCAAGCCCGAGGGCGTCACAGGTCTGAATTTCACCCACAGGGGACTGAGGGTAACTTGGTCTTGGGAAATGTCGCCCGCCCACTCATCGTACCATTTCCAATACTACGACCCGCAGACCGGACGCACCATCGACATCCCCTGCGAGTACAACACGTTCTCCATCAACCTGCCACAGACCGGCTACCACATCAAAGCAAGGGTGCAGGCGGAATGTTACAACGACCCGACGCTGTTGTCTGATTTCACACCATATTTAGACACCTATGTTGAGCCTATTCCCGTACCTGAGTACGAGTGCGGCAAAGACTTCCCCGACCGAGAAATCACCAACCTTGAATTAAAACACTCGTTCGCCCCGGGCGAGATAGTGGAGTCGAAGAACGGCGACACACGGTACGAGATTATATACGCCAACGAAAACAACGGCACTCTCAGCGGTCAGTTTTTTATGATAATGGACTGTTGGGGCGGAGCGAAAATACGATGCGAGTTTTCACAAACTCAGATCAACACCGACAACATTGTGCTGAAAACCATCTTCCACAACGTGCCGGACAGCACCCTCTATGTAAAACCCGAAACCATCCGCAAAGAGATACAAGAGGCCTTCTTCGATGCCGCCACCGTGCTAACAGATTTTTCTATAAAAGATACCGTAAAAATCGACAAACCCTACACCTACCTTTATATCAACGAATCGGGCAAGGTGGTGGCAGTAATCGATGACAAAGGCAAAATAAAAACCGAAGAGACCACCATCTCCGCCACCAACCTCAAAGAAAACACCCTGATACAAGGCAAAAACGGCGAGGAACTCGTCCTCACCAAAAAAGGACAAGTGATGGGCAAAACCGAGTTCAACGCCACTGGCGGCAACTCCGTATTATTAAAAGAATACCACCGCAAATCCGACAGCCTCGCCCAGTGGCAGATAAACTTTTCAAAATACGACGCTCAAACCTACGCCTTCGACCACATCGGCAGCGGCAACCACGGAATTTTTTCATCATCAGAATATTATCCACAAGTAGGTAGTTACGATTTTAGATATAAAAGTGTAGAGTGTGGCAAAAACGATAAAGTAAAAGTAGAGTTCGATACCTACCCCGAAGCCGACAGCGTGGTATTCAAAGACAAATACGGTGTAACATATCCCATTTCATCAAAGGATAACGTTCTATCCTTCACCGGCGTATCCAAAGCAGACACAAACTATATCTACGCTTATAGAGGCGATAAGAAAATAGGAAAGTTGTTTTTGAATACATATCAGAAAA
>JAGCDD010000261.1 GCA_017651345.1 Bacteroidales bacterium
CGCGATGTATTGTGGTGTCGTTCTGTGCGTTAACGTTTTGGCACACAACAACCAACAACGCCGCAAGAAGGCAGTATGGCAGTTTGGTGGTCATATAAATTTCCTAAAAATATGTCGGACACCTCCGCCCTCCTCGGGGCTGTATGTCCCAATTGGTTTTGCAGGTCTTCTGACTCGCCCCGCCGTCCACGCCTTCCCGAAAACGTTGATTTTCAGTGGCAAAAGAATGTGGACGGCTTGTCGATGGGGCACACAGCAGCGGGACTGTCCGGGATTCTCACCCGAGTTCCCTTTTAATGCCGTCGGCGCGGCAACGTCACGGCAACAAAACCGAGTGCAAAGGTAAGAAAAAAACGCTTTTATTGCATATAGAATATATTATTTTTATGTAAACCCACCGCCAAATCTTAAAGTAAAACACCGCCAAATCTTAAAGTAAAAATGCGCCAAATCTTAAAGTAAAAATGCGCCAAATCTTAAAGTGAAACGTCGCCAAATCTTAAAGTAAAATACCGCCAAATCTTAAAATAAATTTGTGCTAAATCATAAAAATGTTTATATTTGCGCCGTTAAATGATGTTGAAATATGAATGTAAAAAACTATTTGCCAAGGATATATGACGCATTGTTGACGGAAATGTTACAACGTTGTGGTGCTGTGTTAGTGGTTGGTCCGAAATGGTGCGGTAAAACAGCCACTGCATTGCAAACTGCCAATAGCGTCATTTATATGCAAGATCCTGACAAAGGCAGGGCGTATATGTCTGCCGCTGATACTAAACCATCGCTTCTTCTTGAAGGCGATACACCTCGGCTCATCGACGAATGGCAGATGGCGCCGGTGCTTTGGGATGCTGTTAGGTTTGCTGTGGATCAGCGTGGGGAAATGGGACAATTTGTCCTCACAGGTTCGGCTGTGCCAATAGAAAATTCTACAATGCATACGGGTACGGGTAGGATAGCGCGGTTGACGATGCGCACGATGAGCCTTTATGAATCTGGGGAATCAAACGGAAGTGTCAGTCTTAAAGATTTGTTTGATGGCAAACCGATTGAATCTGGTATTTCAACTTTGGATGTTGAGGATTATGCTCGTTTGATATGTCGTGGCGGATGGCCTGCCGCTGTCAAGATGAAGGGTAGCAACAGCCTTAAAATTGTCCAGGACTATGTGGATGCCATTATAAATCAGGATGTTTCACGTGTTGATGGAGTGGAACGCAATCCTCGTCGGGTTCAATTATTGTTGCGCTCTCTGTCGAGAAATCTCGCAACAATGGCGTCTAATGTTACGATTTTGAAGGACATAGAGGCTAATGAAACCTCATTTTCGATTCCAACCCTCGACAATTACCTCAACGCCCTGCGTCGAATTTTCGTAATTGAAGACCAAAACGCTTGGCAGCCGTCTTTGCGTTCAAAAACTGCCATACGTACTTCGGCAAAGCGCCATTTTACAGACCCTTCGATTGCCGCCGCCGCATTGCGTATCAGCCCGGAGATATTGTTGAAAGATTTTAATACATTTGGATTCTTTTTTGAATCACTTTGCACACGCGATATGCGTATCTATGCGCAGGTGTGCGACGGCGAAGTGCTTCATTACCGCGACAAAAACGAACTTGAAGCCGATATGATAATCGCGCTTCGTGATGGACGTTGGGCGGCTGTGGAGGTAAAACTCGGCAACAATCAGATAGAAGAAGGTGCAGCCCATTTACTCCAACTCGCTCAAAAAATCAACACTGCAAAAATGGGCAATCCGTCGTTCCTGATGGTTATCACCGGCGGCGAATTGGCATATCAACGTGCTGATGGTGTGTATGTCGTGCCGATAGGGTGTATGAAGGATTAAACGGACGGTAGAGATAATTAGAAAAAAAATGCAAAAAAAAGTTGATGACGATTGAAATAATATATATATTTGCAGTGACGGAATGAAGGCGGAGATGTCCCTAAAATTTTGTTAGCAAAAAACTATGACAACATTGACGACTGTTTCTTGCGAACTATATAACGGCTTAGCCGACAGCACAGATTATTATCACTGTGTCAATCCCGATGGTGAGAATGTCAAAATTGGGAAGTCGGTAGAGTATGCGATGACAAGAAAGATGTGAAATGAAAGATTTTGCAGCAATAGATTTTGAAACTGCAAACAACAATCGTTCGTCTGTTTGTTCTGTCGGTGTAGTGATAGTAAGGAATGGAGAAATCGTTGATTCCTTTTATTCACTCGTTCAGCCAGAGCCAAATTATTACACATATTGGTGTTCGCAAGTTCACGGTCTATGCCAAGAAGACACAGAAGATGCGCCTGTGTTTCCAAAAGTTTGGGCTCAAATAGAACCAAAGATTACGGGATTGCCGTTGGTGGCTCACAACAAGTCGTTTGACGAGAGTTGCTTGAAGGCGGTATTCCGTGTCTATCAGATGGACTATCCTGATTATGATTTTTATGATACACTTTGCGTTTCGCGGCGCGTGTTTCGTCATTTGCCGAATCATCAACTTCAAACGGTTGCCGAAGCGTGTGGATATTGTTTGGACAAACATCACCACGCATTGGCAGATGCTGAGGCTTGCGCGTGGATAGCGAGGGAGATATTGTAATGTTGTATTAACAAAAGTATTGTATATGGCTGATAATAAGATAGAACTAAAATCAATAAAAGAGCTTCTTGGAATGAAGTTCTTTATACCTTCGTATCAACGAGGGTATCGGTGGACTGAACAGCAAGTTAAAGACTTGTTAAGCGATGTGAATGAGTTCAAACCAGAGAAAGTTGAAGGCAAAGAAGACTCTTGGTATTGCTTGCAGCCTTTGGTTGTAAAGGTAATGGATGATAAACGCAAAAACGAATGTAAATTGGACGAAAATAAATGGTTTGAAGTGATTGATGGGCAACAGCGTTTGACAACTATTTTTATAATTCTCAATGTTTTAGACAGTCAACGACTATCTCTTAAATACCAAACACGTCTTGACAGCGAGCAAATCTTGCGTGATATTGTGAATAAAAGTGAAGAATCCAACATTGATTTTCATTTTATGCTTTTAGCAAAAATGACTGTTGAAAAATGGAAAGAAGGAAAGAATGAAAGTATAATTAAAGATTTACTCGAAAAATTAAAAAACTCGTGCAAAGTTATTTGGTATAAAACAGAAGAAAATGCTTACGAAGTTTTCAAACGTCTTAATTCGGGCAAAATTTCATTGAGTAATGCTGAATTAGTGAAAGCCCTTTTACTAAAGGATGACAATTTCAGAGAAATGAATACCGAAGCTCTACGTCTCAAACAACTGGAAATGGCAGGTGAATGGGACCGAATGGAGCAAACCTTGCACGACAATTCTTTTTGGTACTTTATAAATCCCGAACCTGAAGATGCAAGATTCAACTGTACACGAATTGATTTCCTTTTGGAAATGGTTCTACGTTGTGAGAAGAATGATAAAGACGAATTTTATTATGTTGTTGAAAATGAGTTAAAACAAAATGATTACTTCATTTTCGCAACTTATTCTGAACATATAGCAAAAGGAGGTTGGAAAAAACAATGGTGTAACATTCAAAAATTTTTTCGCACAATGAAATCGTGGTACGATAATCGACAATTATACCATTATGTAGGTTATTTGATGAATTTGAAAGGAAAGGACAAAATGACAATGCTTCGTGACTTATTATGCGATGCTGATAAGCCTAAAGATGATTTTTTTTCTTCTTTGATAAAGCGTTGTCAGCAATCAATTGACATTGGTGTTAAGCGAAAAGATGGAACGGAAATAACTCAAAAGAATTTATTTGATTTAGAATATAACAAAAACAACAATGAAATCCATAATGTTCTATTGTTGTTTAATCTGGCCACAACACAAAACCAAATAAGCGAAGTCTCTCGTTATCCGTTTGACAAGCACTTTGAAGCGGCGAAAAAGAAATGGTCGCTGGAACATATTCACGCCCAAAATGAGAAAAATGCAAATTGGGACAAAACGCAATTTGATAAAATTAAAGAGTTTTTGAAAACTATTTCAGTGGAAGGAATAAAGGACTTGAATGCCTATTTGAATGACAAGGAAACAAGTGAAGATATAGATGACAACACATACAAAGCTATTATTGGCGCGTTTATGGGGAAGAATGTTCAGCCTCTTACAAATGACGATGGAAGTAAATCTTTCATTTCTAATTTTGTAAAAGACGACCACCTGACTAATATGGCACTTTTGCAAGGTGACAAAAACGCAGCTTTCAACAATAAATTATTTCCAGAAAAGAGAGCAAAATTGGCTGAATACGAAAATGTTGAAACCGAATCGTTGTTTGTGCCGATATGCACAAGAAATGTTTTTTTTAAACATTATTCGCCAAGTTCCACGAACCCACTATTGTGGGACGAACAAGCTGGAAAGGAATACCTCAGTACTATGGTTAAAACTGTTGCTTCATACTTGGAATTGGAAACAATCCCACCAAATAATGACGAAAACAATAAAGGGGATAACAAATATAAGTACGGATTACAAAAGAAAGTTGAATAAAAAATGAACGATATATATTCATTCTATCAGTTGATTAGCAAATATCAGATAGAGATACCAATTATACAAAGGGATTATGCACAGGGACGCAGCGATACAAAAGCAGCTGATGTCAGAAAATCTCTTGTGGCAAAAATGATATATGCGGTAAAAAATTGTGAGCCGTTGTTTTTCGATTTCGTTTATGGACGAGTTGATGGCAATAAGTTCATACCATTCGACGGACAGCAACGGCTGACCACATTGTTTTTGTTCCATAAATATGTGTTCGAGAAATGTCAATCAGAATCTAATTGTACACACAAATGCAGTTGCATTTGTAAAGACATTCTCAATAGATTCTCTTATGCCACGCGGCAGTCTTCACGAGAATTTTGTGAACAATTAATAGGGGCAAACATTATTCCAGGTGATAAGTACGGCGCCCAATTGAAATTCAAGTTTATCGATACGCTAAAAAAAGATGACAAAGAAAAAGAAGAAAAGGCAAATAAATATATCAAATCTATAGATAACTGGATTTATCGTTTTGTAACAAATCAATCTTGGTTCTATCCAGATTGGGAAAAAGACCCAACTGTGATGGGTATGCTCGCAATGTTGGATGAAATACATACTCAAATAAACAAAGAAACGGATTTCAAGACCTTTGCAGAAAAACTCACGAGTGGTTGCAATTGCCCTATTACGTTCCATTTCGTTGATATGGGCGAGCATAAAATGTCGGACGTAACATACGTGAAAATGAATGCTCGTGGTAAACAACTTACACCATTTGAAAACTTTAAAGCAAGTTTGGAACAATATCTTGAGAAGAAGGAAGAATACAAACAATTGGCAATAAAATTGAAAACCAACATTGATGATTCTTGGTTGGATTTGTTCTGGAATGTTGAAAATGAAAGTAAAACAGAAAAAGAGTTGCCCGATTCATTGATGATGAGTTTCTTCAATCGTCACTTTATGAATGTTTGGCGGTGTTGGTATGCAAATAGTACAAAGACGGATGATTTAGACAAGTTCAACAAAAGAATACAAAAAGAAATGCCATTATATCCTTCAAAGGACGATTTCGTTTCATTCGAAATCTATTCGTATGTAATGGATAATTGTGGCGTAGATAATTGTCTAACACCTATTTTTAATATTTGTGATGCGTTATGTGAGAAAGACAATAGCCTAGTAAATGATTGCCAAGCAGTTTGGAATCGTGATAAGGAAAAGTTATCTTGGAATCTTTATCAAGGTGATAAAAGCAATAATAACAGAGAAACCTACCCTTCTCGAGTGGCTTTTTATACATTAATGAAATATTTCGCGACAGATACGGACAAAACAACATTGGCACAATGGATGCGTGTCGTATGGAATATTATTGAAAACTCAACTATTGATAGTTCTGAAACCTATCACGCTGCATTAAGTTTGATTAATAAAATTTCTACTCAAAGCCATTCTATTTACAATGCTTTGGCGAATAAATTTGATTCTTTCAATTTGGGTAGTCAATACCACGCCAAAGACCAAGTAAAAGAAGAAATCGCCAAAGCCAAACAAATAATAGATAATGGTAGCGAATGGGAAACGAAAATCATTGATGCCGAAAAATATGCTTTCTTCAAAGGTGCAATAAGATTCTTATTCCAAGATGAAAATGGCAAGGTTAACTGGTGTAATTTTGGCATCAAATGGGGAAATGCACAAAAGTATTTCGATGAGAATGGGGTTAAGGATGGAAAAGAACTCAATAAACTATACAAAACAAATTCATTGTTGATGAAATCACTATTAGCGAATTGTGATGATTTTGAACACAAGATTAAGAATTATTTTGAGTTCTCAAACGATGATATACGTTGGAAGCGGATACTAATTGCTGCCCATTGGAGACGTGCTGTTGATGTTATAATGAGTAAAGAAGTTACAACTGAAACTAAAAATGATTATGAAAACAATACAAAGGATGTTTTCATAAGGAATATAATAGATGACGAATTGATGAGTTATGTGTGCAACAAAATGTCAGGAGCGTGGCTTCGTAATACATATCACGGTTATCAAGCAATATGGATAAGTGGATACCCCGCAAAACAAATTGTTTTGAATCCTATATTGGCACGATTGAAATGTGATAACATAATAGATTACAGAGATATAAATACAATAGAGAACTGCAGATATTATAAATGTCTGAACAAAAATGTTGATTTCAAATACGAATTCAAGGGCAAGGATTACTTTTTTAACTGGAAGGGCAATACAAGCCAAACAACATTGGATGTTTACTTGACTGAGGACAATTGGAATGATTATAAAAAACGGACAAATTCAACAACAGAAGAAGATACGTACTATTGCTTTAAAGTAACTCCAGAAATGGAATCCAATCCGAAAAAATTTACAGATGCATTGGAACAATTAATTGATGATTCAACAAAATCTATAACATAATGCTAACTCGTCATCGTACATTGATAATTTCCTGCAAACACCGTGATTTTTGTGCAGACCCGGTTGTTTGAAAATTAAATATACAGATTCACTTCCAATAAAATCCTCAATGCCCCCACCCCGCATTGAGGATTTTTATTTTAAACCTTCCACCGCTCCCGCCGTCTAAACCAAGTTATGAATAATAATCCTTCTCAATCTCCCGACTTGAAGGCTGAATTGAAGTCCTATGTCAAGCCGATTTTTGTGGAAATTGCCCTCATTATGCTTCTGGGCGCGGTGGATACGGTGATGCTTAGCCATCTTGATACCGGCGTGGAGGGCGGCAGCGACAATGCTGTGGCGGCAGTTGGATTGGACAACCAACTGTTTAACCTTGTGATATTGATATTCCAATTTGTGTCCGTTGGCACGGGCATCGTGTGCGCACAGTATATCGGCGCGGGTTTCAGGAAAAAACTCGTGCAGGTAGTCGGCATCTCTCTGATGGTCAACGCTGTTGTGGGTGCGTCGATGAGTGCGTTTTTGGGATTGAAGACCGAGGCAGTGCTCGAATTTATGGATCTCGACCCCGAACTTATGGACGACGGCGCCACGTATCTGCGGATAATTGGAAGTTTCGCGTTTTTTCAGGCGATAGGCTTGGCGTTTTCGGCGTCGTTGAGGAGCGCGGGAATGACCAAATATCCGATGCGTGTTACTGTTATCGTCAACATTATCAACATTATAGGCAATTATTCGTTGATATTTGGACATTTTGGACTGCCAAAACTCGGCGTGGAAGGCGCGGCGATTTCCACGGTGATTTGTCGCGGCATATCGATGTTGTCGTTGGGCATCATCCACACCAAAAAACACATCGACAAGTATCCATTGGCGTGGTTTAGGCCGTTCCCGTGGTCTGAACTCAAAAACGTCCTCAAAATCGGTGTGCCGGCGGCGGGCGAAAATCTCAGTTTCTGCCTCTCGCAGGTGGTGGTTACTTATTTCATCAACCAACTCGGCAACACCGCCCTCGCAACACGTACATATTGCGCCAATTGCATTATGTTTGTCAACTTGTTTTGCATAAGCGTGGTGCAGGGCGGCGGCATTGTCGTGGGGCATCTCATTGGCGCAAAAAAGAAAATAGCCGCCTTCCTGATGGGCAATTTTGTGTATCGTTATGCGCTGATTGTCACTATGATAGTGGGGACTGTGCTTGCGTTGGCGGGACATTCGATATTGTCGTTTCTCACCAACAACG